>JAAUSO010000043.1:0-24056 GCA_012033205.1 Richelia sp. SL_2_1
CCGAGCCAGTAACTGAAGTAAAACTATACTTAACAGTAAAAACGTCTAACTTACTAAGCGCTTCTTTGGTAAGTATTGTGCGCGGTTGCAGTTTTTTGAAATTGGCAAAAAACTCTACGGTTTTCATGTCCAATATAAGCCCTGCTGAGCGCAACTCAGTACGAAACAATAACCACTGACTATTTCTAATGTTGCCGTAAATCTCTTGAAACTTTTTGCGATAAGGGTCGTTACCTGTGATGGTTTTTGGCATACCAGGCTTCACTACTGTTGCAGTAAATATGAAGTCACGAAATCAACGGTTACAACCGCCATTCTGGAGAACGCTTACGTTTTACGCACCCGTTAGTTTTTCGTATGGCTAAATATTAGCATCTTGTTGATAACTTAGCAACAAGATTGTAATAGCATTACCTAATATACTCAAATGAGCTAATCTGATACGCTATAACAATCTAATTTGTAATACGTATAGTAAATGCCCGTTGTAAATACCATAAAAGAATTTTTAGACGAAAAGAATATAACTCCCTACCGTTTCTCTCAAGAAACGGGGATAGCACTGAACACCGCATACGCACTCTACAAAAATCCACAGCAAAGACCTGGGGCAGCGGTATTAGATAAAATTTGTGATACTTACAAAGTTCAACCGAATGAAGTGCTACTTTGGGTTGACCCCGATAAATCAAATTAAACGATAAATTATCTTTTCCTGCATTTACAGGAAAAAAGTTCTCTTAAATGCACACACCAGGGGTGCAGACCTCCTCTCACCTATCTCTCACCAATGAAAACTCTAAACGCACCCCAAATTAACAGGGTGCGTATGAGCTAAAATTTATTTCTCTTAATTGCATTATTGCTTGTAACGCTTACCGGATAAGAGTTTCACCCTGTTACTTTAATTTTTTGAGTCAAAAATGCCTGGAAAAAGACCTACTTGTCACTCTTTTTGCGTTTTTGTATCAAGTACTTGAGGTAATCGCCCGCACACGCGGGCAAACGCCGAATTTAAAGGAAGATAAAAAATAATAAAGAAATTATTTAGCCGGGTGGTAGAGTTTGTCTTTTGCGTTAAACCGCCACGAATACTTACTTCTGTCCCGGTTCTTACTCCACTCCGCAAACTCTTCGGGAGTTAAACTTTCATGCTTTTCTTGGAGCGTGGGAATCTTGACGTTAAGCCGTAGCGCGAGCTTTTCTGAGTCAAGCGCTTCTATTTGCGCTGGTTTCCCACTAGTATTGTAGGGATTGCCGGATGATTTATATCTGGAGCGATTATTTGATGCGCTGACATTACTTTGAATTGCGCTTAACGCTCCTTCTAACCTTGATACTCGGTTGTTGAGCGCAACGAGCTTTTCTTCGGTGTGAGAATCAGTGGGATTTGGTGATCGCCCTTTGATGCTATCGGCTAATTGCTGCAATTCGGACTCTAAGGAATGTAATCGCGCTTCCGTGGTTACTTCCAAACCTGGTATTTCTCCCAGTTCATGAAGCAAGCCCCGAATAACTATATCTGTAGCAGTTTTACCTGGTTGTGGAGAAGCTGCTTTACGTAACGCACTTGCTAACGGCTGCGGTAACTTGAAATTCATCGACTCCCGCTTAACTGTTGCCATATCTACACATATAATACACTCCGTACAGATAGCTTACATTATTGGTGAACATAAACCATATAGATGGGGTGTAGAGATGAAGGACGAAATCTATATTGAGCTTTGTTGTTTGGTGATATTTTCTGTGACACAGGCCTCATGCGTTGAGCAAGCTACTTAACAAGAACATTTAACTCCCGGTTTATTGCGGAATGCTCCCGTAGTTTTCCTCAAGAAACCAAAACCCGGAAGAATACTTATTTGCTAATTATTGCAAGTGGTGTGTCGATAACGGTTACACTCTACTTGCTCATATTCGTTTCTCTAAGCACAGTTTAATATTTACGATGGGATTGTAAATAAGAAAGGTGAAGAGTTTAGCATTCCCTTGTTTGCTGGGGATGGGTATTGTTAGGTTTACCGTGGTTATTTACCAGACGATTGGTGGTAGATTTCCAAGAAGAGATGTTGACTTTGGGTTAAATTTTATTACGATTGGGATGAACGAAAAGTACTCTTATTTTTGACTGTCTTATTAATTACGCTTCAGCTTTGGTTTTGTAGAAATCCCCAGAGCAAGAATTTAACCACGCTCGCATATTGACTGTGAAGGTTAATCGCGCTTTGGTTTTGGCTTTGGATTTGGGTTGCTACCTATGTGTTTTTCAATTCTTTGTAATTTTTCATTTGTATACCCTAGCCGCGTATAGGTTTCTGAGAGTTTCTTTCTGTTTATTTCGATTTGCTGTAGTGCGATGGTTGGTATTGGAGGAGGAGCTAGAGCAAAAATTTCTCTGGTTGTTACTCCAATGACCCCACAGAAAATAAACAAAAATACCACGGATAAAACCCATCTATCAATTCTATAAATCGAGGTCAAAACCGCGATTAATATTCCTTCTAGAATTTCTTTCATTCCTCCTTTGGGGCGCTGTTCTAGTATAGTCGCTATCTTCTTCTGGTATCTCGCTAAGTCCTCTATCTCCCTCCTCATGAAGCTCAACTCGTTGTCGTGATAAGTCGTCAATTGATGCATCTGGTATTGGCTCAATTCCGTCTTCAAGGGCTGGTTGTTCGTCAATGCTTGGTTCAAGCGAAACAACTGTTCTTTCAACGTCGGTATTTCTTGAGCGACGTTTCTCAAAATCGGTGAGATTTCGGTCAAGCTCTTCAATTGCTCCGACTGTTCTTGTGATGTTGAATCGAGCGCGTTCAATGCTGTGCCAAGCTTGCCGCAGGAGGCTGCTAAATTGTTGATTGTCTCGCTCTGGTCTGCCGCTGCTTTCAGCTGCTCTGCTGTTAGTTCTGTCCAATCTTCTAGCTCTCCTTGAAGTTCTTCAAATAACTGTTTCCAATCTTGAGGTGCTGTTTCTGTCAGTTGTGCTAAATAACCGATATATTGCACCAAGCGAAAAGCTGGGTCTTCCGGACGCATCCCGGAATCGATCGCAAAGCGCAAGACTTCCGCTTTGAATTCTGCTGGTTTGTCTTCTAATAACTTGTCTAAATGAGATGGCTGTTTTTTACCTTTAGAAGTCATAAATTTGCCTCACACAAAAAATTCTTCTTGAAATGGTCACGGTGCTGAAAAATTGCAATATATTTTCTTTGGGGTTGTACAAATTGGGATGCATTGTACGTTAAGAAATAAAAGAAATTGCCGAAAACCTTGTTGGATATGACTTTTATTCAATTAATTTTTTGACTTTTTTGACGGCTTCCGTATGCTCGGAGTACGACGGTGAAGTTATTGAAAAGCTGTTCTCAGTGCAGTGGTTTCAGTTTTGATTTACTCGCACCCCGGATATTGGGTTTTACTTAATCCCTAATAGAATTTCGGCTTTCTCAAAGTTACTTTTAGCTGTATCCACCCACCCAAATAATCTCGACTGATTGCTCAACGTAAGAGCTTCATGTTCCAAAGCTTCCGAGAAGGACAAATCATTCGAGTCAATGAAATCAAAAATGTCGTCAAATAATTCTGGTAAATCCAACTCGATTGCACCATAAGATAACGCCGTCTGCCGAGCTTTAGAATTGTTATATCGAGTAAACTTTTCGCTAACACCCCAATACAAGTTTTTGACCAGCACATAGTCCACTCGATTACCGCAAAACTCCAACAATCTTTTTAACTGCACCACCGAATCTTTTACCCTTCCCAAAACGCTGACCATCGTGATGCGATAACCCAAACGTTCTGCATTCTGAAATAGATGAATATCGTCAGCTAAACTTTCAAAATATTCGGCCGCACCAGCGGGTAAATCCACTAAAGAAACTTGAGGAGAAAAAGAAATTAAATCATCTTGCAGCGCATCCGCTCCACCTCTTTGATTTAACTTCAGAGTTTTGACTCCAGAAGAAACTTGATTATAGTGTCTCCATAATTGCGGATTTGATGGGTCACATTCGTAGGCAATACAATTGATATTTTTTGAGCGATAAATATCTAAAAGTATTCGCGCTACTACACTTTTACCCGTCCCCCCTTTGTCGCCTGTAATCATCACAATTCTTTTCAAAGTTTGTGACTTTTTAGATTTCTCACTTTTAGTACTTTTAGCTTTAGTCATAAATCATCATCACTATAGACTTGAGGCTGAAAACTATGTGCATTACCCTGTGACTTTGAATCTTTACTATTACTTTTTTGTGTTTGAGTTTTTACTCCATTTTCTTGCTGAGATTTTACTTTTTTTGACTGTGCTGTTCGTCGAGGAGAATTCTTTTTATTTCCGTTCTCAATTGGTTCACTCGATTCAGCATTCCCTTGATTAAAAACAGTCTCAAGACCCTTCTCTACTCCAGTTCCTTCAACTTCTGTTGTCTTCTTTTTTTTACGACGAGTGTTCTTATTAAGTTCACGGTGGAAATACTTCAATCTGCTACCGCTGATATTAATATCTAACCCAGATAAAACCTCTGCGATTTCATCGTAGGTATAATTCTTTTTCAAAGCTCCGTTAATATAACGCCTAAGAAGACGAATAGCTTCCTTGTCAGAAACATCCGGTAATTCCTTCGGTTTGAGTTCCTTGAGTGCGTTTATCGCGGACTGAATCAAATCCTTATCAATTCTGTCCGGTTCTTGTTGTGATGTAGTCACCGTATACCTGGTTTACCTCCAGTCAGGAATGAAAATTCATGCTGAATCTTATTGATGTTAAATACGTATATTGTCGTTATATTTATCCTTCTCTAAGACATCATATTTACTTTATATTCTCTCCCAAAAATATTTAATAATCTGTTGATTATTTTCCTTCATAAGTGAGCGTGTACTAGATATATTTTAAATAAAATAAATAAAAATTTTCGGGATATTGATACTACTTTTGACAGATGTTTTTAGATTAAAGTCGTTTAAACATTGAATTTAATCCGTTAAGAAAGTTTTATCCAATATCATCAATATTTCCTGTGATTTTTTTAGTGTTTAAATATGAATCTTGCCCTATATAAATAGTGTTAGTGAATTGTAGAACCTTTATTCGGGGTGTTTCAATCTCCCTCGTCTTCTCGCTTGAAAAGACGAATAAAGATTTTTTAATTCGTGGAGCGTTACCAAATCCCCCGTTTTTTAAGTACGTGGCGGCGCATAGGTGCCGCCCTCCAAGAACTTCTCCGTCTCGTGTGGGTTCTTCTACTCTTCTCGGTTTTCTCCAGTCTCGGCTCCCCAGTTTCTCGATCTCCCCCGGCTCCCGTCCCGGCGCGTCTTCCCGTCACCCGGCGCGTCTTCCCGTCACCCGGCGCGTGGGTTGGGAGCGAGCCATGCCTTTTAGCTAGCGCTAAACCTCGCGTTGCTCGGATGGCAGGCTCGCTTAAGTGGGATATCCCCTTAAGAAACCCCCAACGGAAATAGCGTCAAAAATACTCGTTCTTACTCGTTTTTTATGCCACGTCGTTGTACATCCAAAGCCACAAGACGAACACACATTTATCAAGTGCGATTAAGTGATTTGGAACTGGATTGGTTACGCATGAAAGCAAGAGATGCTGGAGTACCTCAAAGTGTTTTAATACGTTGCTTAACTTTGGGTAAACCATTACCAAAAAGAATCAGCAAAATATCTCTTAAGACTTATCAGGAATTAAGCCGAATTGGGAACAACTTAAATCAGTTAACAAAAGCATCTAATACTGCTATCAAAATGGGTTGTCAACCGCCAGTTGATTCAGAAATATTAAAGGAACTTTTAGACATAGTTATAAGCGTAGGAAGACAACTTACCTCCCTTATAGATTGTGACGAGGATTCAGAAGAATTAGAAGAGGATTCAGTTGATGATTGGGAAGCAGAAGAAGGGTAGGGGATTTAGGGGTTTATTAGATTATGTAGAGCAAGACTCGGACGATACATTAATTGGCGGGAATATGTTCGGTCAAAATGCTAGAGAATTGGCAAAAGAATTTAAAATTTCTAGACAACTAAACCCAGAAGTTGAACGCGCAGTTTATCACGTATCTTTATCCGCTGCACCTGATGATTGTATTGATAAAGAATTATGGAAAGAAATTGCTCAAAAGTATCTTAATAAGATGGGCTTTGACTCCAACCAATACGCAATTTACAGACACTCTAATACTGACAATGACCACATTCACATTGTTGCTAGTCGCATTAGATTAGATACCGGAAAAGTAGTGCATGATGGTTGGGATTATTTACGCTCAGAAAAGGTGCTAAGAGAAATAGAAAAAGACTATGGTTTATTCCAGGTAAAAAGTAGAGATAAACAACAAAAAACACCCAGTACGGGACAAGTTAAACGTATTGAACGAGAACAATTTGAATATGATAATGGTCTACGTCAAACACCACCAGAAAAGTCCATAAAACAGAAGTTACAGCAAGCAATTAATAAAGCAACTTTGGATAATCCAACACTACCATTGATGATTGCTAGATTGCAGATACAAGGTATTGAAGTTAGAGCCGGATTTACCCGTACTGGTAAATCAAAAGGGATTTCATATTGCATGGATTCCCAAGCATTTAGCGGTACTAATTTAGGTGCTGCTTATACCTTTAATGGACTGCAAAAACATCTCGGTGTGGACTACCAAGAGGAACGGGATTCGGAACCTATTAAAAAACTAATATCTAATCCTAATTTAGCTCTTGAAATTGCTCAAAGATATCACCAGCAACAACAACACTTAGAAAAGCAGAAAAAACGCAGCTTTGGAGATATCGAACGATAAACAATAGTTCGCTTTAAATAAATGCACGGTTTTCAATCCCGGCACACGACTGGTGGACGCTCATTGCGCTTCACTCCACTCGCTCGCCCTAGCGGTACCAGCACCGCCCACCTGCATTATCGGTTGGATGATTATTTACTGGTTGGGCGGGCTGGCACTCCGCTACGCCGCTAGGTCGCCACCAGTCGTTAATTGTAGATAACTAAAAATGATTGTATAAAAATCTAAAATGACTCAGCAGACATTGGAATCAGTTAACAATTGCAATTCCGAAAATTAACTGACAAAAAGTTTAAATATAAATCTATTGCATTTATGTCCCCGCTCTCCGACTAAGATTCGGAATTAAATCCGTGTCAATGATTTGATATTTAATATATATATTTACGACACGTTGACACCAATAAACATTTCACCCCTCAACACCAACCCCCGCTTTAACAACCTCCCGTGTCAACCAAGCTTGCAACACCTCATCCCTATCGTCGTCGGGCGGCACAAATTCGTAAATCATATGACGGTTGCCCCTACTTCCCTGACGGGCAATACATTCCAACTTACAGCCCAATTTGGACAGCAGTTTTTGCACTACTGCAATGGGCGAATCTTTATCAGAAATTGTAATGCCCAAATAATTTTTAATAATATACTTGTACTGTTTGGCTAATTGCTCCGTGCGTTGCACTTCCGGGTCAATCTTCTTCCATTGTTTACCCGGTTCCATTATGGTTGACACGCCTAACTCTTCTAGCAATCTTACTGACCCCAGATACTGCCCCCGGTTAAAATCGGGTTGCCACACTGCCCCCGAACCTTCTTCTGCCGTTTTCTTGGCTCTGCGGGCATCGTGTGGGACGACGAATTCCCGACCAATGGTGAGATAATAATACAGCCGCAATTGGGGATACCAGCCGTTATCGTCCTTTTCTACAATATCTGGTGTCACCGGCACATCATAACGTTTCTCCAATTCCGTTTTACGTTCCCGGTAGCGTTCCTCTTGTGTTTTAGCCCGTTTTTCTTTAGCTTTTACGTACTCGTTATCTGTATAAGTTTCTGACTTACTTACTGCAACACATTCTTCTTCATATAAATTGTTTCTGACCTCTTTTACTTGCTGGGCTACTTCCACATCGCTTTCTTTTGAGAAAAGCAATAAATAAATCATCCAGCTGTCACATTCTTCAAGGGGAGAAAGCCCCATAAGTCCCGAATGTTTGAGCAACATATATTTGGAACGATGGGACAATTCTTTACAAGCAAGCCTTTGGTCAGCGTTGATAATCTTATAACCATCCGCAGCCAGTCCGGACAAAATTGTTTCTCGGTAGCGTGCCATACCCGCATTAATCACGCAGGCTTTAGCCGCCCAGGTATTGAGCGATTCCCGTTGGAATCCCCAGTCAATTGCCCCAAAGTCATAATCTTCTTGGTGGTCCGCAGCTGTAAGTAATTGTATATTGGCTTTTGTAGCCGCATGAGAGCTCAATATCAGCGAACCAATGTCAGTGGAACCGTTACCAATCCGGCAACCCCTCAAACCATATTGAGCAATCCAAACGTGACGGGGTACCGTTTCTCGCAAACGCCCCAGGCTTTGCCGGACTGAGTTTTCTGGCTGTACGCCGCTTGCTATACTCCATACTCCAGTAAAATGATTTGTTATGTCAATTGACACCCCGGTTTCCAGACAAGGGGAAACAATCACAATGTCATACAGGGGTAAAATCTCGTTTAAACGAGAAATACACCCATAAGCTTCATGATTGGGATTAGACACCGATTCCGAATCAATTCGCAAAATGCGCTTGTTAGGAAAACGTAGTCTAAGCATTTTTTCTAGTGTTTGCGTACTCCAGCGAGATTTAGCTTTTTGGGCAGTACAGCATATTAACGGTTTTCCCCCCGCTTTAATCTCTTCTATAACGGAAGCGACCAACTTACGGGGGTCTTTGCCGTCATAAACATAAGCTACCCCCGCCTTGGTCTGGTATTCATTAATAATTACGTATGGCTTGACATCAAATGTGACCGAAGAACGCACGTACTTAATATCAACGTCGCTGACATCGGCAGAAGACAGGTAAATTTTCCCTTCACTGCTGCTCAAAACATTATTAAATAATTGCTTTAAGTTGCGTAAAACTGTTACCCGATGTTTTTTAATCTCCGTATTACTATTTAAAAGATGCCAGAATACCTGGTCTGCTTCATCAATGATGACAACTGCATTTGACCAATCATCCGGGTCAAATCTTGCCGACGATTGTTTATGCATAGAATCGACACATACCCCAAACCCCAACATTCCCCCAATCTCTGATGTTTTAAGTTCTGTAACATAATCAATCCCAAAGCGATTACATAACGCTTCTCCCAGCTGTACGCGGTGAGTTAACACCAAAACTTTTTGGGAACGTTCTTGGGCGAGAGCCACCTGCTCCGCCAACCATTCGGTTTTACCAGTACCTTTGGCTGCTTTAATTACAATTAATTTGGCGTGGTCGGGTACGGACAATTTACCAATAAACCGCTGTGACATCTCTACGTCAGGCGGATAGGTCAAAAGGGTATATAGGTTAACTTGCCATTTTGAGAGGGGTTGAGCGGCGTTGTAGAGCGCGTCAAATGCCTCTTTACCCTTGGCAGCGATAAAATCATCAACGCCCTTCTCTCCCCCTGCTGGTAAATCAATTATTTTTACTTGACAACCGCTTTTTATAAGCAAACGTGCCGTTTTATAAATCGCTGTTCTGACTCGATTCACGGTTTCTGGCTTGCTGTCGCGGTCAAAACAAATGTAAAATTCTCTGCCTGGGGTACAAAAGAATTCCAAATCTGGAATTAAAAACCGTTTATCCGGCTTGGGCGCGTAGCCATCCGTAGGAGGGCAGCTTTGCGCGTTGTCCTCCGAGTGCTGCCTGCTGCCATATACAGGATTATTAGCAGCGTCCCAGGAAGGCGTATTGAGGGCTTCGGGCTTCGTTTTAGTACCAAAACCCTTTCCTCTACTGCCTTGTGCCTGCTGCCTGCTGCCTTCTTCGTTTTTAGGATTGCGGTAGCCACCGTTAACCCCAGGAAGAGAAATAGCAGCATACCCGGCAGTTAGTAACGCCCCTGCCTTCTTAGCGCCTTCGCACAAGGTGATGGAAACGTTGTTCCTCCATACCCAATGCCAAAAACCCTTCGCCCACAGTTTATCTTCTTCACTGATAGCAATACCACACCTTAAGCTGACTTTCTCCCAAATCGCATCCGGGACGCAAAGTAAGAACACCCGTGTCGTTCTAGGGGAGGATGTTCGTATTTGATGACTTTGTTAATTTTCTTTAAGTCATTTCTGGGGGAATTGGGCTTGAAGCATCCCCACTGCATTTCTTTCCAGTCGTCTAAGGGGTCAATGCCGTTACACCACCAGCCCCCATACTCAATGTGACTATATCTTTTTAAATCAAAGTCCCGCAAGCGTCCGTCATTACGGCGGGAGATTTTGGGGCTGTAGAGCAAATAATCGTAAGGCGTATAGCCTTCCAATGATTTGACGTTGAGCCGAATAATTTCTTCGTCTACGGCGCTACTGAGCCATTCGGTAAGGTGAGAATCTTCTAAAATGCGCTCGGATTGGAAGTATGGCACGCAGGATGGGGAATTGGAAGGCGTGGTGGGAATTTTCCCTTGATCACCGCGTCCAGTTATTTCTTGGAAGCGCATTCTCGCGTTAGAGCGTTCCTGCGTTTTGGTGTCCTCACGTTCCCATGTCGGTAAAGGGGTGATATTTGGTTTATTTTTGTCAAATTCGCGGGTAAATGCCATTTTTTGTATCCTCCGATGATTTTTTTCTTTTGTTCATCGGAGCTACTTGCTTTTTTAGGGGTGGGGTGTGGTACGAGATTGACTCATAACGCGCGTAACCATTCCCCCTAAATCCAGTATTGGGACTAAACCAGCAGAACTAAAATGGGATGCTATCCGAGTCGGCAGAATTGATAAATAATATTTGGGTGTTAAAGATTTAATAATTTTTTTGCGATCGCTTCGGCTTGAAAAAATTATTTCTGGCTTTCTTAAGAACTGGTGTAACCCATATAAGATAAGCACATTGACTAAAATAAACACCGAATAATCAATTTCTGTCAATTGATATCACCTGAAAATAGTTTTGCAAGGGCGACCCAATCCTCTAGACATTGTTAAATTGGAATTGCTTTTGTCGGTTGGTTGCTTGTCCCCGTTTCTAGTACATGACTTAACAATGCCTATATGAGGTGAACAGCCGCGTATATGTTGATTAACAATGTGTCTAGCAGGAATGAAGCAAGCAGCAACCGATTTCCTACAGTTAAAGTTGCCGCATCTTACTCCAAGCGCGTGTTGGAGCAGTCAAGTTTTCCCCTAACCTGTGGACGACGAAGGAATTTAAAAAGCAGTTTATGACTGAAAATTAAAGTATTCACGACAAAATTCTCCTGATTGGAGGCATCTAGCCGTTAAATTTCTCCCATTAATACTCGTGGCGGCTCTAATAAGCAGACTAAATCGTTTTTTCCACTACTTCTTCAAAATGTCTGTTGTTTTCAGCGTCGGCTTTATCAGCTGATAACGCATCGAATAATGATGATTAAACTCGCAAGCTAGCTAGAGTAAGAGAAACTGTAGAGCTAGATGCCTTTTTACTAAAAGTTCTAAAAAGGCATATGATTCTCTCACCCTTGTATGCTACAATTACAATCAAGGGTGAGTTGGTTGAGTAGAGAGCAGTAGTGAGTTTTCAAGCAGTTTGGTAATTTCTGACCCTCCTAAAGTCTTCTGTACCAACACTGATGTTTTGACCACTCCCCTAATCATTTTTACTATCTAACATATACTCCTGGTGTTTGCTGAACCTCCTTTATCTGTAGATTGAACTAAGACTTATTTGCAGATTTACTGTGACCATGCTAACACTTTTCGGCTTTTTTGAAAGAAAATTGCTGATAAATTTGTGTTGACTTTTTTTCTCTCCAAAAATTGTTTCCCACAGAAGCGGAAAATCAGTTACCAAGCCGTACATAGGTATTATTTACTAATAGTTTCTTTTAGCGCATCACAAAGTACTTCCCTCAATAAATCACAGGGGAATTACTATTAGAAAATTCTGACTAAAATTTGTTTCAAACTAAAGTATTTTTACACACAACAAAGCTTGATGATGTGTATAAAACTTACTATTTGTTGTAAACAATAAAAATTGTGTTAGTTACCTTCTTAAATATTATTCCTCCTTCAAACAATAAGAAAACTCATATCATCTTATAGGAAAAGCTGTTTACTTGATGAACGAAAAAGGAAAAGAAACATTAACTATTGGAGTGCTTAGACTGTCTTAGTATTTCTTTACATAAAAAGTTAGTACCTTAATTATTTGAGTATGCTTCAAACTGAAACTAATATAGAGCAAAATAATTATGTATCAAAATTTTAAATATAAATAATTAGTATATTAAATATTTTTATGCTAATTATTAATATACATATAATTAGTATACTAATTATTTACCCAGTAAATTACCCTCAAACCAAAACCGAGCAAAAAGCGAGGTATAATACTACAAGTGGACTAAATCCTTAACTTATAAGCACTTCAGCCGACATCAAGATAAAGCTGTGCAGAAAAGATGCTCGGCACCACTTCCTCAAAGTACCGTGGTTAAAGGATATGTGACATCCTGTGCCAGTTTTAAATCTTACTTTTACCTTACCAAGAAGCGTACTACGCAATTACATTAGTAAAGTGTCACAAATATAGTTGCTATTGTGATAAATCTATGTATACAAAAACGCTGCTATTAAATTAATTTTTAATTGTAGTAGCTGTGACTTATCCATCAACAAAAGTTGATCAATTAATTTTTGCTTTTGCAATTGTAAGGGTATCTATCAATAAAAGTTGATTAATTTGCGCGTTGTAGTAATCAAATACAAATAATCTTAAAAAATATTTACACTCTATAAACAGCCATTTATTTAGTAAAACGTGGCTTTTTCCAATACACCAACCCTCTTAACTAAGATTCAATCTTTATTACTTCTTAACAAAAAAACTTGAGATTATCGTAAATATACTGAGCAAAATCTTAAAGTAGTGGTTTTTACTTAGGAAAAATTAAGTATATTCCTATCTGTGAATCAATAATGGCAAGTGTAAAAATATGAAAAACCACGCTCGTATATGCTTCTAAACTTAAAAAGCTCAGTTAACTCAAGCCAAACGAAATTTATTTAACTATCGCTTTATTTGATATATATTTAATTAGATATGTATCAAGTTAGTCAGTATATCTTGCATCCCTTCTCCTTAACTTAATACCCAACATGATAAGAGAATTAATTCTTCAAGACTCAGTTATTTCTATTAATGTTGAAAAAAACAATCCCAAGTTTCTAAGCATAGATATTCTCAACCACACCGGCATTGTACCAAGCAGTTGGGAGTTAGCGCGTCAACCAGTCAATACTGATAACGTATCTCAGGTAGTGTTTACCAACGGTATTGCGATTACTGCGGAGCCTCAAAGAGTAATATTCGCACAGTCAATTAGAAATGTTGAAGAAGAATCAATTCTAATACCAGAAATAGCTCAGAAATATGCGAGCGCTTTGCCTTTGATGGAATTTAAAGCTGTTGTCGTTAATCTTAGAAGTTACGTTCCTTTTGAAGAACAAGATACCGCACGAAACTTTATTACACAAAATCTGCTATATAAAGGTGCATGGCAATCAGTAGGAGAAGCACCCCTTCGTGCATCGGTTGAATTCAACTACAAACTGCAACGTTGTCCCTTTCATTTAAAAGTAATGGAAGCAGCATTGCAAGCAGAAAACCAAAGCCAAGAAATCACTCCTATTATCATGTTTAGCGGTAGTTTCTCCTATTCTCTTAATGCAGAAAACAAAAATGATTTGTTAGCGTCACTGCATTCTGCTATTAATAATTGGCAGTCTGATTTAGATGAGTATCAAAGCATTATTAATAATAAGTTTTTAGCACAAGTACCACAACAAACATTGCCAAAAAGTGAATATAATCTGGAAACAAGCAACAATACAGAAACAAACAGCTTATTTGCTATGAGCGCGTAAATCAGCGTTAGCGCTTAGCAGCTAGCGTAGGTATTGCGTGATGCGGTAGCGTCATACAGTTAATAGTTTTTCAGGTGGGTTTATCTAAATAATTGGATAAATTTCATAACTGCTTTCATAAGAACAAATATTAATATATTGCGGACAAGTATCTATAAGTCCGCACTCAGAAATATTGAATTGATTTATTTTTTTGAGCTAATTATTTAACTTAGTTAAAACGCATATAGTAGCGTTGAAAATTTAAGTTTTAATTGAAATAATAAGGGTTGTATGGCTAGTATTGATATATTCGGCAACAAGAATGATGAAGAATTCTTTGATTCTTCTTTGTTAGATAATTCGGCGGAAGATACTTATGGTTTAAACTCAGCTAATAAGGTTGATAAAAATACAGGAACTGAACCCTTAGCTGCGGAAATAGAACGACTTAAATCAGAAAATTTTGATATTGCATATAACACCGATAACATTGGTGACGATACCGTTAATTCAGTATCGTCACCATTTTATATAATCAAATATTTACTCCAAACCAATTATTCGGACAACAAGTAACTGATTTTAAGAAAATAAATACCGATTTATATAAAACCTCGATTGATTTCATTACTGGAAGTAAAAATCCGGGTTTAGTCGGTAATATTGAATTTGACTCAAGTTTCAACTCAGATTCAAATTCATTAATAATAGAAAACGACATTGCTGCATTTCCCATCCCAATGTCAGCTGCTGCACCTACTCCTAAATATGCGATTAGAACCGAGAAACAAGTTAGCATTAATAACGGTGGAGATTTAGACGGAAATCCCCTCGATATCAGCGACGATGCATTAATTTATTCAGCTAAAGGTTTTACTATTAATGGCAACATTACCCTACCAGTACAAAGAGATGGAAACGGTAATCCCCTTACTAATAGTTCTGGTAAATTACTTTTAGTAAATAATGCCGTTACCGTTGCTCCGAATTACACTACCATCAATGCGAATAACAATCAATATGCTAATTTAGTTCCCCCACAAGTCGTAGATGAACAAATAATTGATATTCCAGCTTATGCAGACTTAAAACAGCAGAAATTAGATAACGTTATTCCGAGTGGTACACAAACAGTTACCTTTAATTCGAGTCAAAATCCCTTAAACAATTCTCAAGATTGGAATAATAAATTTCCACCACCCGGTACCGAATCGAATCCAAGAGTAGTAAGAGTCACGGGTGGGGGATTAAATATTCCCGACAATCTCAATATTAGTAATTACGTTATTACCGTAGACAACGGAGATATTAACTTTAACGGCAGCAATCATAACTTTAATAATGTTGTCTTAATTACCAACAACGGTAATATTAATTTATCTGGCATACAAGCAACAAATTTATCTGTATTTGCTTCTCGTTCTATTAATATGAACAGTCAAGCTTCGTTTGCAGCTTCTACAATGCTAGCATCTGGAAGCACAAGCGGTAGTATTAACTTTAATGGAAAAACGGCTTCTACCAACGATTCGGATAATCTGAAAGTGGTTAGTGCTGGTAGAATCACCTTTAACGCTGCATCAAATAGTCGTGGCTCCTTTGAGAGTGTAGGCGACTTTACTTTTAATAATAATTCTACTTTGTACGGTACTATTGCTGCCAAGGGCAATATTACTTTTAATAATGGTGCAAATGTTATCTATGCGTCGAATGTACCTGTAGAAGTAGATACGGAACCACCTATTATTAATGCTGCTTTAGCTAACGATACAGCACCCGGTAACACCACTAATACAGACTCGATTACATCCGACCCCACAATTAATGGTACGGTAACAGATAATGGGGCAATAGCAGAATTTACCGCAGGATTAAACGATGCAGACAAAGAAAATTATGTCAATGTCTTACCCCAACGCGACGGAAATGGTAATTTTAGCTTTGATAGAGCAACTTTAGAATCTATTTACGGTGGCATTTTACCTGATGGAAACCATACTTTACATTTACTCTCCAAAGATGCGAATGGTAATGTTTCCAATTTATTCGATTTAACGTTTACTTTAGATACAGTAACTCCAGCACCAGCAGATTTAGATTTAACAGCAACCGATGATAGCGGAGTTGACGACAGCGATAATATTACTAATAATTCCACTCCTACCATTACAGGTAATGCGGAAGCTCTTTCAAAGGTAGAATTATTAAATAATGGAGTCAATATTGGAGAAGTTACAGCTGATAGCAACGGTAATTGGCAAATAACCACCAATAATTTAGCAGACGGTAATTATAATATTACGGCTATTGCCACCGATATTGCCGGGAATCAAAATCAATCAGATGTACCGCTGTTGCTGACAATCGATACTACAGCACCGGATGCTCCAATTAACTTACAATTATCTCCAGAAAGTGATTCTGGAATTAACAACAGCGATAACATAACCAAAAATACTACACCAACAATTATCGGTAATGCAGCAGTTGGTGCAACAGTTGAGTTATTCAGCGATGGGGTATTGGTAGGAACAACCACCGTTGACAATGAAGGTAATTGGGAAATTACGGTTAGCAATAATTTGACAGACGGGGTACGAGAAATTACTGCTGTTGCTACAGATATCGCTGGAAATACTAATACTTCGTCTATACCTTTATCAATCAATATTGACAGCGAATTACCGCAATTTAATTTAACCACTGCAATCGATACTTCTGCTTTAACTCCAGAGAGCAAGATTATTGGTACGGTTAACGGTACTGGTAGCGATATTAATGCTGTAACTTACCGTTTCAATGACTTAGAAGAAATTCCTGTATCCTTTAACTCTACAGGAGAATTTGACCAAGCTTTTGATTTAACTGGTTTGGATAATGGAGACTATACCGTCACCGTTACCACTACCGATATTGCCGGTAATGTCAATACGAATCAATATAATGTAACGGTTGAAATTGATATTAATAGTCCGATAATCAATGCTTCCTTAAATAACGATACCGCACAAAATAATACTACTAATACAGATAGAATTACATCTGACCCTACAATTAACGGTACGATTACAGATAATAACAATATTGCTTCTTTCCAAGCTGGATTTAACGATAATTTAGTTGATGTTACTTCCCTTCTTCAATCGGATGGTAGCTTTAGCTTTGATAGAATTCAGTTAGAAACCATCTTGGGAAGTACATTAGAAGACGGAATTCTTTCCTTACAGTTACAAGCTACTGATGCTAGTGGCAATCAATCGGAAATATTCAGCTTTACGTTTACTCTAGATACTACCGTTAATCCACCTGATAATCTAGATTTATCTGCAACTAACGATAGCGGTACGAGCAACAGCGATAATATTACCAATAATAATTCTCCCACCATAACAGGATATTCTGAACCAAATTCCACAGTACAGTTATCTCAAAATGGGGAAGTCGTTGGAGAAACAACAGCGACTGTTGGTGGAAGTTGGGAAATTGCTGCAAATAATCTTGCAGATGGTGAATATGAATTAACTGCTGTAACTACAGATATTGCTGGAAATGTTAGCTCTTCAAGTACTCCCCTAGCAATTACTATTGATACTGCTCTACCTTCTATCAACCTTACTACCACAACGGATATACCTCTGACACTAGGAGCGAAATTAACTGGTAGTGCAGATGGTACTGGTAGTTCCCTCGAAAATTTAACGTATAGTTTTGATGATGGGGAAGAATTTACGTTAATTGTAGATAGCGAAGGTAATTTTGATCAACAATTTAATTTAACAGGTTTAAATAACGGCTCTCATATCCTCAATATTACCAGCACCGATACCGCCGGTAATGTCAATACAATTCAATATAACGTTACAGTAACTATTGATGACGTAGCACCAGTAATTGCAGCGGGATTGTTTAGAGATACCGCACCTTTTAACCAAACCAATACCGATAATATTACCTTTGATGCCACAATTAGCGGTGCGGTAACGGAAGATAATCAAATTGTTGAACTAAAAGCTGCTTTTGATAATACTCCCATAGCATCCGGTACCGATGTCACTTCACAATTACAACCCGATGGGAATTTTACCTTTAATCAAACAACTTTAGAAACCATCTACGGGGATAGCTTACCAGATGGTGTTCATACCCTTACCCTTCAAGCCAAAGATGAGTACGGTAACGTATCGAGCAGCTTTAATATTACATTTACCTTAGATACAAATATCGTTCAACCAGTCTTTGATTTAGATGCAGAATCTGACTCGGAAGACATCGGTGATAAAAAGACAACATTTGAAATCGTTACGTTAATCGGACAAACAGAAAGTAATGCTACTGTATCCTTACAAGGAACTGATTTAACAACAACTGCTGATAGCGAAGGAAAATACAGCTTTACAGATATTTCCTTAGAGTTGGGAGATAATTCTTTTACCGCTGTCTCTGTCGATATTGCAGGAAATGAAAACACCTACACCCAAATCATTACCCGTCTTAATCCTCCTGCTGGAATTACCTTAGATACGAATATCATTGCAGAAAATAGTATTCAAGGTAGTGTGATTGGAGCATTGGGAAGTACCGATACCAATGCAGAAAACACATTTTCGTATAGTTTAATAGATGATGCTCAAGGTAGATTTCAAATTGTAGATAATCAATTACAAGTTGTTGACGGTACTCAACTCGATTTTGAAACTACTACCCAGCATACAATAACCGTCCGCAGCATCAATCAAAATGGTGTCGTCGCAACAGAAGAATTTAGTATAGACGTTACAAACGTTAACGAAGCACCTTCTTTTAACAGCACTCCCGAATATACAGGAGAAACGGGTACCGAATATACTTACAATATCAATACTATTGACCAAGATGCGGAAGATAACAGAATAATTTCTGCGAATAACCTTCCTGAATGGTTGACTTTGACGGATAACGGTGACGGTAGCGCTACATTAATCGGTACTCCAACCAATACAACAGATGGAATTCCTACAGAAGACAGCTTATATAATGTTGATTTAACCGTTACCGATGCGGGTGGTTTAACAGAAATTCAATCGTTTATTATTTCCGCTGCTCCTAATATCTCCCTGACAGAAGAAACTAATTTTGAGAAAACTAAAAATATCTCCTTTACCATTCCCCAAAATCCTTCCATTCTCAAATTCAAGATAAACCCGCAATTTGACACCACAGACGCAGATTTTATTAATGATGCTTTGGAAGTCGCTTTAGTGGATGAGTCTGGAAAATCTTTAGTACATACCTTCTCCAAAAATAAAGATGCATTCTTTAACTTAACCGAAGGAGAAAATGCAGGATTGGGTGCGGGAACGAATTATAATCCTGGTGACGGTACAATTAGTTTAAATTTAACTGGTGTTGCTGGGGGAAGTGCTGCAAATTTAATCTTCCGTTTGGTAAATAACGATAGCGATACCACCACCAACGTTACTATCTCAAACTTTACCGTTGAAATCGCTCCAGAAAATACCCCAATACCAACTCAAAACCAATTTGATGCTGAAACCAGAGTTGGAGAAACACCCAATTTCAACTTATTAACTGACGTTTCCGATAGCTTCTCCGCTGAATATAACCGCACCACTTACAACGCAGATACAAAATTACTCTACGCTAATATAGCCATTCGTAACGATGCTTCTTATAGCGTCGATGCACCGTTAATTGTTGCAGTTACAAATATTAGCGATACCAGCGTAATTTTACGTAACCCTGAAGGCTTGACTCCAGAAGGAATTCCTTACTACAACTTCTCCAACTTAGTTACAGACGGTAAGTTGAATCCAGAAGCTTCAACAGCAGAACGCAGTTTGGTATTTTATAATCCAGAAGGAAAGCAATTTACTTATAACTTACAGGTACTTGCTGAATTAAATGCAGCCCCGGTAATTGAAAGCAAGCCGGAATTAGAAATCCTTGGTGGTAAACAGTATAGCTATCAGGTGGAAGCAACAGACTCTAATGACGATGCGATCGCCTACAAACTGCTAACTGCCCCAGAAGGTATGAGCATTGATGCAGAAACTGGTTTAATTACCTGGGATACAACTATAGATAATATTGGTAATCAAAATGTTGTAATTCAAGCTAGCGACAGTCGCGGTAGAACGGATACTCAAGTATTTAATTTAGCAGTAATTGATACTCCTCCCAATCGTCCTCCAGTGTTTACTTCTGTTCCGGTAGTGGATGCAGAGATTAATACTGAGTATAAATATAATGCGGATGCTAAAGACCCAGATTTTGATGAGGTAAGTTACAGTTTGGGATTGGCTCCGGAAGGGATGAAAGTTGATGCAGCTACTGGGGAAATTACTTGGACACCACCATCTGTATTGAACCTCGGAGATACCATTCTAGGAAGAATTAGTATACCGGGAGAAAAAGATGAATTTACCTTCAGTGGGACTATAGGGCAGCGTATTTATTTTGACCCACTACGATACAGCGGTAATTACTACGACTGGAACTTTGATGTAGAAAGCCCAAGTGGAAAAAAAATAATCGATAGTGACTTCCGCTACAACCAATTACTCACTTTAGAGGAGACTGGTAACTACCGCATAACCGTTAATGCCACGGGAGATAACACGGGCAGCTATGGGTTTAGCGCCATCGACCTGAATATGATACCTCAGATAACCTACGATACAGAAATTAAAGGTTCTTTGAATCCGGGGTCAGAAGATGACTTATTTCGCTTCACGGGCAATAAAGGTCAAAAGCTCTTCTTTGATAAGCTGACCAAAGGCGGTAGCATGGATTGGGTGCTATACGATGTCCAAAACAAAGCAATCGCTTCAAATGGCAACTTTGATGATATTGAGTTTTATTTACCAGAAAATAGCGAATATATCCTAGCGCTTAGGGGTGGCTCTGCTTTTACCAGCACCATTAATTATTCTTTTGAAATCATTACTCCAGACGAAATTACGACTGCGATCGCCTTGGGTAGCAATGATAATCCCAATAGTATCTACGGTGAAATTACTGAAAAAGGTGAAGAAGATTTCTATACCTTCACTGGCACACCAGGTCAACGCATCTACTTTGACCGTCTGTTCCAAGCTCCAACAAGTTCAAACGCTTTAGATGCCAAAATCTACAGCCCTAGCGGACGAGAAGTGCTGAGTCGTAACTTCCAAAATGGTGATGACCCAGACCCGATTACTTTGGATGAAAACGGCACTTACCGCGTGCGAATTAATGCTTCGGGAGAAAATACAGGTACTTACAGCTTTAACATCTTAGATTTGGGTAATTCAATACCTATAGACTTAGATACTAACTATACAGGCACTCTCGAACCCGGACAGGAAACTCATTTCTACAACTTTACTGGGAATGAGGGACAGCGACTTTATCTAGATACATTAGGTGGTATCGGTACTTCAAATACCAACTGGACTCTTTACGACTCCAATAATAAATCGATTGGGGGCAACAGCCTGTATTATGATATTGAAGTATTGCTAACCAAGACAGATAATTACACCTTGGCAATCAGGGGCAACAATGGCAATGACCCTGTTAGTTATAGCTTTGAGGTGATTACTCCCGACACCAATACCGCACCGCTGGCATTAGATACCACAATAACAAGTACTATTACAGAAAAAGGCGAGCGGGATGTATATACCTTTACTGGTAGTAAAGCACAGAGGTTATTCCTTGATACGCTAATTTCAACACCTTATACCATAGCCACATTAGTCAGCCCCAGCGGTACTAAAGTCATTGATAATACTTCGATGTACAGGGATGACGAGCGTCATCCGGTAATTCTACCAGAAGCAGGTTCTTACGAGTTGATTATCGATGGTTCGGGAGAATCTACAGATAGCTATAGCTTCCGCTTAATTGATTTGGCTAATGCAACAATATTACCAAGGGAAACACTCAGTAACGGTACTTTAAATCCTGGAACATCAATACAGTTTTATCAGTTTGATGGTAATGAAGGGGAGCGCATTTACTTCGACAATCAAGTCAACTCCCCTAATACTAACTGGCATCTTTACAATTCCAGTAACAACGAATTAACAGAAGTAGCACTCAACAATGATTTTGAATATGTGCTACCAGGAGACAGTACTTATTACTTAATGTTGAGAGGAGAGAATGGGACTCCCGTTGACTACAACATTCAGTTAGTAGGTACGACATCTCCTACTACTTCCTACACGTTAAATACTTTAGTCAACGCAGATATTTCCAAACTTGGGGAAAGAGATACCTACACATTTAACGGTACAGTTGGTCAAACTATTTACTTTGACCCCTCCTTCGGCAATCAAAATATTACTGCAAATATTTACAGCCCTAGCGGTACAAACATCTTCGATGGTAACACTGGTAGCGATAGCGTATCTATTACGCTTCTAGAAGAAGGAAGCTACCGTTTAAGTTTTGATGGATATAATGACACCACTGGAAATTATAGCTTCCGCGTAGCAGATATAGAATTTCAAGACGTTTTACCAACGGATACTCCTTTAAATGGAACCTTAGCTGCTGGTGAAACAAAGCTGTATCAAATTAATGGTGTTAAAGGTAATTTACTCGAATTCGATAGTTTAGCATCTGTATCCGGTGCTGAGTGGGTACTGTATGCTCCCAGCATTTTACCCAGCGGTAAAAATGAAGTTGGTAAAGAATCTTTAGATACTGACTTTACCCGCACCTTACCCAGCGATGGTGTTTACACATTAGCAATTCGCAATACTTCTGATAGTGCCATAAGCTATAACGTACAAGTAAATGATATTACTCCGGAAGAAGTAAGTAATAACGGATTGGGAGTGCTGTATGAAGGTGAAATTTCTGTTGGTGGAGAAGTTGATGAATACAGCTTTACTGCGAATGCTGGTACCTTTGTTTACTTTGATGGTCAAAGCGATAACGATTCACAACGGGTAAGACTATATAATCCTGACAATACTTTATTTTTCAGCGATCATTCTACTAACGAAAACGATGGTTCTTTTCTGTTGGAGCAAACTGGTACTTATAAACTGGAAGCATACGGTTCTGATGGCAACACCACTGGTAGCTATAAATTTCAACTGCTAGATTTAGAAGCTGCACCAATACTTTCATTGAATACCAGCAACGATATATCCTTGGATGCTAAAGAAGTTAAAGCTTACAAATTCGATGGCACAGTAGGTCAAAAAGTTTGGTTTGATGGCTTAAATATCAGCAATCCTAATATTACAGCTTACTTATATAACCCAAATGGTCGTCAACTCTACAGTCAGGACAACCTGCAAAACGATGTAGGAACGCAAATCCTTTCTCAAGATGGCACGTACTACCTGGTACTTTCATCAAATAATACATCCTCAGAAACTGCCAGTTTCCGGTTGCTCGACGATATCGGCGCGACTCCGGTTGACTTAGATACTGATATTATTGGAAACTTTGGTACGAGTAAATTAGAAACCCATATATATAAATTCAACGGTAGTGAGGGGCAACGTCTCTATTTTGACCTAAAAGATGGTGATTTCAATAACTACTATTCTCTCTACAATAACAGTGGAGAACGTATTTTCTACCAACATTTTGACCGCGATTATGAACTAGCAGAATTACCATACGATGGCGAATATACGTTAGTTTTTGAAGGTCGGAATCAAGCAAACAATAATTATGATTTACGTATAGTTACCCCAGAACTTCTGAGTGCATCTTACACTGTTGGAGAAACAGTTAGTAGCAATATCAGCGAAGTTGGAGAAGAAGATACTTATACCTTCTCAGGGGAAGTAGGACAGCAACTGTGGTTTGATAGTTTAAACTATTCGAGCAATATCTATGCTTACCTTTACAGCCCAACCAACGTACAAGTTTGGAGCCAATATGTTAATGATGACAAGGCTCCTTTTACATTAACCGAAGCAGGTACTTATCGTTTAGTAGTAGATGGTTACGGAGATGATACCGTCTCCGACTACAGTTTCCGCTTGCTTGATTTAGCCGATGCAACTCCGGTTGACTTAGATACTGATATTATTGGAAACTTTGGTACGAGTAAATTAGAAACCCATATATATAAATTCAACGGTAGTGAGGGGCAACGTCTCTATTTTGACCTAAAAGATGGTGATTTCA
>JAAUSO010000043.1:24156-43251 GCA_012033205.1 Richelia sp. SL_2_1
ACCGCGATTATGAACTAGCAGAATTACCATACGATGGCGAATATACGTTAGTTTTTGAAGGTCGGAATCAAGCAAACAATAATTATGATTTACGTATAGTTACCCCAGAACTTCTGAGTGCATCTTATAACTTTGGAGAAACTATTAGTAGCAGTATTAGCGAAGCCGGAGAACAAGATATTTACACCTTTGAAGGAACTTTAGGACAGCAGTTATTCTTCGATGCCTTGAATGGCAATACTAGCTTAAATGTGCGATTGTATACGCCTAGCGACATTCTACTAATTGATAAAGATACCAATAGTGACTGGTTGCCGTTTGATTTACCTGAAACGGGAACTTATCGCTTGGTAGTAGATGGCTCTAGCAACACCATAGGTGATTACAGCTTTATCCTGAGCGATCGCAATTCTGCCCAGACAATAACTTTAGATACTCCTATTACAGATAATTTAAATCCCGGTAACAAAGTTAACTTTTATAAGTTTGCAGGTAAATCGGGACAAATTCTCAATTTTGATTTAGCCGCTGACTCTTGGAACGGAGCAAACTGGGTTCTTTACGACCCCAGCGGTACACCAATCAAAACCCTTAATGCCAACAGTCCTGATTTTAATGCCACATTAGGTACTAGTGGCTCATACACTTTAGCCATCGTCGGCAACAGTAATAATCCCGTTAATTACAGCTTACTTGTAACCGATGTCTCCGTCACTCCCATCACCAATACTGGGTTAGAAGTTGTACAAAGCGGCACCTTAAATGCCGGAGAAGTAATTGATTATGAATTTACTGCAACTGCTAGCACGTTGATTCTATTTGATGGTCAAGTACCAGGCAACAATGAGGCAATTCGAGCAAGACTATTAAACCCAGATGGGACTTTTGTTTTTAGCGACCACGAAGCGAGAGAGCATACTGCGCCAATTCTACTAGAGCAAACTGGTACTTATAAACTACAAACATTTGGTTACTACAGCTACACAACTGGTGAATATGGATTCAAACTACTAGAACTACCCAAAAACTTAAGAAATCCAAATCTTAACTATCTGGAAATTGGCACTGCTGTCAGTGGTGAGTTGAATGCACTGTCCGATAAAGTTTACACCTTTGATGGGGTGCAGGGACAGAAATTTGCGTTTAACGCCATGATTGGTACAAATGTCAAGGCATCTTTGTATGACGCGAATGGCAAAAATATCTTTTCTCAAAGTGACTTTAAGTGGTCGGGAGATAGAGGACCGTTCACGTTAACCCAAGACGGACTTTACTACCTGGTGATTGCCAATGACAGCGCTGCGAGTAACAACTACTCCTTCGAGCTACTAGATTTAACTACAGCACCTGATATTACTTACAACGTACCTGCCTTTGGTTCAATCTCAAACGGACAGCAAAGCCAATTTTTCAAAATAGAAGCAAAAGAAGGCGATCGCCTTTACTTTGACAGTATTTCTTCGCAAACTCCTGGTGATGCCTCAAACTACCACTGGCGGCTTTATGGACCTGGTAATAACCAACTCTTCGACACCGAACAAAGGTACGATACATCAATCGATATTACCCATACTGGAGAATATTACCTCTACATTCAAGGTGGACCGGATGCTGGCTTTCTTGACTATAACTTTAGAGTTATCCGCCACCAACAGTCAAATGCCGATATCGTAACACCTGGTACTGGGGAAACTGCTAGTAACAATAGCGACTCTTTGGGAATCTTTAACGTTAAGCTGGCTGCCAAAGATGTGAAAGGTGCCAAGGCAATTCAAGACTTCAATATCAAGCTTTTGCCAGACCCAGATAATGCTAATCCAGTTATTACTACTACTCCCAAAACCCGGTTTGGGCTAGTAGATAAATTCTATCGATACCAACTGCAAAGTGTAGACCCAGATGGCGACCCACTCACTTATCGCTTGCTAGATGAACCATTGGGTGCATTAATCGATAATAATACCGGAGAACTGCTGTGGTTCCCAGAATCTACCGTCACTACTGGTAGTCAAGTTAACTTTAAAGTAGAAGTAAATGACCGTCGTGGTGGTAAGGATGTTCAGTCATTTACAGTTGATGTTTACGACGAGTTAGGTCGAATTCAAGGCGCAGTCTTTGATGACCTCAACGGTAACGGTTTGCTTGACTCGAAGCTAATCAAAGGAGATGACCCGTCAATTATCTTTGCCATTGATATTTCTGGTAGTACCGCAGCACCGTTCTTTGGTGAAGAAGGGGATAAAAGTGTAAAGACCGTTTTGGATGCCCAGGTTGCTGCTGCTAATGCAATGATAGATGCAGTGGTTGCTTCTGGTGAAGGCGACCGGATTAAATTCGGCATTATTCCCCACCAATATGATGCTGTCATCCAAGATATGGACGAGTCTACTGAGGGATTACAAATTTACACCACTGCTAACGCAGATATTGATGGTAACGGCATTGCGGATATCCGAGAAATCTTGGAAACTTATCGCCCAGGGACTAACAATAACTTTACTAATGCTCTACAAACAATTGATAGCTTGCTTGATGCCTTACCTGGAAATCCTAACTTAATTTTCATGTCGGATGGTTACGGTCCTCTTGATCCCACTGTCGCTTCTCAAGTGGTAACAGATATCAAAGCAAGAGGTGGAAACGTTACTGCATTTGGTGTTGGCTTATATTCAACAATCGAAACAATTCAAAAGATTGACCCGGATGCCGAACAAATTATCGACTTTGGAAAACTAATTGACATTTTCTCCGGCTTTGATGAAGACTATGCTTTGGAACCATTTAAAGAAAATGTTACCGTTTACCTCGATTTAAATAATAATGGAATTTTGGAGGAAGGCGAACCGAGTCAATTAACTAAAAAAGATACCTCCACATCAATTCTAAGTAAAAACAGATATTACTACACCTTTGAGGACTTACTGCCTGGAACTTACACGGTAAGAACGGTAGTTCCCGACGGTTACACGCTGACAACTCCGGCTTCGGGTGCTTTTGTTGACACGGTTACTGTTAATGGAGAAGATTTTATTCACCTTTGGGGTGTAAGTAAAGTCAGCGAAGCGGCTAACACCGACCCAGTATTTGTTACAACACCATCCCCAGTTTATAAGATCAAAGCAGGCGAATCCCTAATTTACAGAGCCAATGCTTTAGATGCCAATGCCGACCCATTGACATATAGTTTGATACTTGAACCACCTGGTATGACCGTAGATAAAACTAGTGGCACGGTGGTTTGGAATCCTAGCAAGCAGCAAGTTAATGAGTATTATCAGGAACTCAGGGATGAGCAAGAACGTCTTGCGGCAATTGGTAGGGGAGAATTTGCTCGGAAAGTTGTAGATTTTAATGTACCAATTTTGGTGCGCGATGGTAAAGGTGGACAAGCGATTCAGTACATAAAAGTAGAGTTGGTTCCCGATAACAATGCACCAGTCTTTACTTCAGTAGTACCAGAAAATGCTATTCCCCAGATTGGTAAAACTTGGAATTATCAAGTAAGCGCACAAGATGCTGATGACGATGTTTTAACCTATTCTTTGACCCCTGATGCGCCAACTGATGTAACAATTGATTCGGGTACTGGCTTGCTTCAATGGACTCCGCAGCAACAAGGTAAGCAGGAATTTACGATTAAAGTCACGGATAGTAAAGGAGAGTCAGCATTGCAAGTTGTTAGCTTGGATGTCAGTGAAGCTCTACCAAATTCGAGTCCTGTTATTACCTCTACACCACGTACTAACATCCGTCTGGGCAATACTTACCTTTACAAGATAGAAGCAAATGACCCCGATGGCGATCGCCTTTCTTATTCCCTAGATTCTGCTCCCCAAGGAATGACTATAGATTCCGGAGTAGTTTCCTGGGTACCACAAGCAAACCAATTCGGCTCCCAACAAGTAACTGTAAGGGTATCGGATGGTGAATTGGCTTCAATTCAATCCTTCAACATCAACGTTACCAACCAATTAATTAACAACGCTCCCACAATTACTTCCGTACCCGAACTAATCACCAATATAGATAAAGTTTACCAATACAACGTCACCGGCAGTGATGTAGATGGGGATTACGTGGTGTGGAGTATTGAAGATGCTCCCCTAGGAATGGTAATCAACCCACAAACCGGAGCATTACGTTGGAATCCTACCTCTGAACAAATTGGAAAACATACCGTTGCTGTGAGATTAACCGATGCAAACGGTGCTTATGTCGGACAAGAATTTACGCTGTACGTCAACGGAATTAACACCCCACCACAAATAGTTTCTACTCCAATTACCCGTGCTGCAATAAATCAAGATTACAAGTATCAAATAGTCGCCACCGACCCAGAAAATGATAAATTAACTTATAGTTTGGGCAATTCCCCGGCAGGAATGACTGTCTCGGAAAACGGTTTAATTACGTGGACTCCAGAAGAGAATCAACTTGATGATATAAATGTATCCGTATTTGTTACCGATACTCAAGGAGCTACCAGCAATCAAAGCTTCACAATAGAAATTGCTACCCAAGAAGTTGAGGTAGAAGTTGATGGAGAACTTGTAGTTGAGGTGGTACCAGTTGCAATTAATAACGCACCCCTAATTACTTCTAACCCCGTATATATTGCAGATACCAATAGTACTTATGAATACCAAGTTGTAGCTAATGACCCTGATACGGAAGATACTTTAACTTACCAACTGCTTTCCGTTCCAGATACCGTTACGGGAATGAGCATTAACGCTACAACTGGATTGCTCACCTGGGATAACCCCGTTGCGGGAAGCTATCAAATCGCAGTAGGTGCGGTTGATAACTTTGGTTTGGGAGCAGCCCAAGGATTTACGCTGAGGGCTTCGGCTAATAATGCTCCGGTTATTCAATCTACTCCCGGTAATATAGTTAACGCTGGTAGTACTTACTCCTATGACGTAAAAGCAGTTGATGTAGATGGGGACGTTCTCAATTACACCCTTGACCAAGCATCTTTGGATAAGGGAATAAGTATTGATGAGTTGGGAAGATTGCGCTGGAAGACGAAGCAGGGGGATACTAACCATAGCGCTATAGTAACGGTTGCAGATGGGAATGGTGGTAGTACCCAGCAGGAGGTAGAAATTAATGTTGTTGGGGATACTGTTGCTCCCAAGGTAAGGTTGATTGCTGGGTTTAACTTTATTAATAAGGGAGAAAACGTTACTTTTCAAGCAAGAGCTACGGATAATATTGGGGTTGCGGGATTGCAATTACTGATTAACGATAATCCGGTGGTTATTGATGCTAACGGGTTATTTACCGTTGAAAATGCAGTTGCTGGGACTTTGAGAGGAATTGCGATCGCAACTGATGCTGCTGGAAACACGGGTCAAGCTACGTTTAATGTTGATGTAGTTGATACGAGTGATGTTAATGCTCCTACTGTCAGCTTTAGCTTAGATGTTCCAGAAGACGGGATTGTTACCGCACCGACGGATATTATTGGTACGATTAGCGATGACGGGGATATTGATTATTACACGATAGAAGTTGCACCTGTTGCTGGTGGACAGTTTAAGGAAATATTACGGGTTGATAATCCGGATGCTGTGACGGATGGGGTTTTAGGAAAATTTGACCCGTCTTTACTACAAAATGATTCTTACAGAGTGCGGTTGAGCGTTTACGATACTGGTGGTAATGGTACTTTTGCTGAGGAAGTTGTTGATGTTGCGGGTGAATTGAAGCTGGGTAATTTCCGGTTGTCGTTTACCGATCTGGAAGTACCCGTAACTGGTATTCCGATTACTTTGACTAGAACTTATGACACGTTAACTAGTAATGATACGGATGACTTTGGTTACGGTTGGCGGATGGAATTTAGGGATACCGATCTAAGAACTAGCCTTGGTAAACCTACAGAAGAAGATGAATTACTGGGTAGAAAACCAGCATTTAAGGATGATACGAGAGTGTATATTACCTTACCTGGTGGTAAGCGGGAAGGATTTACGTTTAAGCCTAGTATTGACCCCATATCCGGATTCCTAAGAGGTGCAGCAGCAGGTACTAATGCTGACCCAAATATTTACCGTCCCAAATTTGAAGCAGATGATGGTGTTACCAGTACGCTGACTGTTAAGGATGAGCGGATTATTCGCAACAACGGTACTTCGGAATTCTTTGGTATATCAGGTAGTGGCTACAATCCGGCAGATAGCTTGTTTGGTGGTACTTATATACTCACCACCAAGGAGGGTATTGAGTATGAGATTGATGGGGAAACGGGTGATTTACTCAAAGTTACCGATACGAATGGGAATACGCTGACCTATACGGATGAAGCAGTAACAAGTTCTACTGGGCAGAAGATTACTTTTGAACGGGATGCGGAAGGTAGAATTACTTCTGTTAAAGACCCGTCAGGGTATCTTATCAGGTATGAGTATGACGATAATGGGGATTTGGTCAGCGTTACGGATAGGGAAGAGAATGTAACGCGGATGAAGTACAATCTGGAGCGGGAGCATTATTTAGATAAGATTATTGACCCGTTGGGTAGAGAAGGGGTTAGGAATGAGTATGGGGAAGATGGGAAATTAGCAAGGGTTATTGATGTTAATGGTGAAGCTATAGAGTTGGTTTACGACCCTGATAACTCTACTGAAATCACTAAAGATTTGTTTGGTAATCCTACTACTTATGTTTATGACGACAGAGGAAATATACTAACTGAGATTGACCCAGTAGGAAAAGTTACTAAACGGACTTATGACAGTAATAATAATGTTGAAACGGAAACTATTATTACTGATGAAAGTGGCGCAGAGGGATGGACAACTACCTACACTTATGATTCTCAAGATAATATGACCAGCGTCACTGACCGGCTGGAACAAACAATTCGCTACACATATAATGAGCAAGGTGATGTTTTAAGCGTGACAGACCCTCTGGGTAATACAACAAGCTATACCTATGATGGTCAGCGGAATCTAACTTCATTAACTGATGCAGCAGGTAATACAACCGAATATGGTTATAATTCCCAAGGAAATATAACTTCTGTAATAGATGCCAATGGAGAAAGTAGTTACTTAAAGTATGATGCCTTTGGTAATTTGATTGAAACAGAAGATGCATTAGGCAACAAGGTTACATTCTCTTATGACGAGAACAATCGACTTTCCGAAAAAACTGAAGCTGTCACTACTACAGATGGCTTGCAGGAAATAATCTACGGATGGAATTACAATTTAGAAGGACAAATTACATCCATTGTCGATCCACAAGGTAATTCCACTCAGTATGAATATGATGCAATGGTAATCGACTCACACAAACTGATGTTCTTCTAAATCAAACTAAGTTTGTATACAACGATAACAATTTACTTGTAGAAACTATCTACCCCGACCAAACACCGGAGAAGTTAACGGACAATCCTCGAATTATTCATCTTTACGATCGCGGTAATCGTCGCAGAGCAACAATCGATCAATCGGGACAAGTTACTCATTACAATTACAACTCAATGGGATGGCTAGTAGAAACCATCTATCCCGATGCTACAGATGATATCTCGTTACTGATTTCGGAAATTGCTCCTGGTAAAACCCTTGAAACAATTAACTGGGCTGAAGTTATCTACCCAGACTTAATTCCTGAATATCTTGAAGATAATCCAAGAGTAAGTACTGAATACTACCAAAATGGTTGGGTTAAAGCAGATGTTGACGAGCGCGGTTATCGTATTGAATACCGATACAATGACCGAGGAGAGTTAATTGAAGAGATTTATCCTGACAAGACACCAGAAGACATCTCCAATAATCCTAGAACAATTCGGACTTATAATGCAGAAGGAGATTTAATTAGTACTACCAATGCATTAGGGGATACAACCCAATATAAATATGATGAACTAAACCGGCTTATTGAAACTCATTTCCCAGATGGAACTTTTACTTCAATTACCTATGATGTTCTTGACCGAAGAACTTCCTTTACTGACCAAGCTGGAAATACTACACAATATCGTTACGATCCCAATGGTCAGCTAACTGGAGTTCGGGATGCTTTAGATAATTGGACGGAATACGGTTATGACGAACTTGGTCGTTTGATTTGGTTAGAAGATGCCAATGAACGCCGTACTTATTATGAATACAATGGTATCGATCAACGTACAGCTGTCATATTACCAAATCAACAACGCTCGGAAAGTACTTACAATGCCATAGGGCTGATAGAAAGCTTTACTGATTTCAATCAACAAACTACAACCTTTGCCTACGACGCACAAAACCGCTTGATTAACGAAACTTTTGCAGATGATACTGTTGTCAACTACACTTATAATCCCACAAATGATTTGGCAACAGTAACAGATAGCCGAGGAACAACTACTTACGAATATGATGAGCGTAATCGTCTTATTGCTCGTCAAGATCCAGAAGGAATTTACCTTGAAAATGGTTCTACCATTGAGTACGATTATGACGCAGCTAGTAACATCACTTCAATCTCAACTCCTGGTGGAACAACAACTTATACTTATGACGAAAGAAATCGCTTAGAAACAACCTTCGACCCATCTCAAGGGACAACTCGTTACTTCTATGACAACTTTAGCAACTTAATTCAAACAGAACTTCCCAATGGTGTTATTGAAGCTCGCCAATATGACAAATTGAATCGGTTAACTTACTTAGAAAATACTCTTGGAGACACGACTCTTTCTAGCTATGATTACACATTAAATTTGGTTGGAAATCGTGTTTCTACCTTAGAACATGACGGTAGATTAGTTGAGTATGACTATGATGATTTATACCGCTTAACTCAAGAGAAAATAACCGATTCACCTGATCTAATAAATGATGGTCGTATTATCAGTTATACCTATGATAATGTTGGAAATCGTTTAACTCTTGATGATTCCTTCAAGGGAATAACCAGTTATGAATACAATCAAAACGATTGGCTACTAAGTGAAACATTGAATAAAGATGGGCAAACTATCTTTATCTACGAATACGATTACGACAACAATGGGAACACAATTTCTCGCATCAAAGATGGGACGGAGCAAACAACTTATCAATGGAATCCTGAAAATCGATTAATTGCTGTAGAACTTTCTGATGGTACCCAAGTTAATTACACCTATGATGCAATGGTAATCGAGTAAGTTCTACAGTAAATGGAGAAACAACTAACTATATAGTAGATACCAATCAACTCAACTCTGAGGTTATCGAAGAATACATTGATGGGACTTTAGATACGAGATACATTCACGGTATTGATTTGATTTCCCAAGAACGAGCAGATAAAGTTTCTGTTTATCTAAGTGATGCATTAGGTAGTGTTAGAATTTTGACGGATGAAGACGGCAATATAACTGACACTTATACCTATGATGCCTTTGGAGAGTTAATTATATCTACAGGTGAAACAAATAACAGCTACCGTTATGCTGGAGAGCAGTATGATGAGAACTTGGACGGATATTATTTACGGCAGAGATATTACAATCCTTCTATTGGACGTTTTGTAAGTCAAGACCCCTTTGAAGGAATTTTGTCCGACCCACAAACTTTACATAACTTTGCCTATGTCCACAATAATCCAGTTATGAATGTCGATCCAAGTGGTCTTCTGTTATTCGCATGGCAAGCAGCTCTGGTTAACATAGGAATTTTAAGTGCTACAAGTACGGGAGTTAGCTTGACAGCTACTGGTGTAGGTACTTTGGTCACAGGTTTAGTAGCAATAGGAGGAATTGCTTATGCAGTCTACTATGCAACTAAGGAAAAGACAGTTGGCGATGGTTATGTTTTTCGTCCTAAATCAGAAGTGGATGGACATAATAGAGTATTTCCTGATGTAGAGTTAGAAAAATTGTGGGATACATCTGGGGATGGAACTGATGATAACGGTAAAAAGTTCAATCAAATGCGTATCCAAGTTCAAGGCGATAAAGGAAAAGTTGAGGAATCAGTAATAGGAATTAATAAATCAGATCCAGGTGTCCTTAAAAGACAAATGAATGTAGCAGCTAGCCAACTTTTCCTTATGGGTCAGACGAATTCTATCACTAATTTTCCTAAACAACATATCTCAGCTTTAGGTGGTGCTTTAGGTGGGTTAACCGATTATATTAAACACTTAAAAGGAGGAACAAACGGAACAGGTACTATTTATACATGTCAATGGAATCGACCATTGGGGATAGATGTGAATTGCGGGACAAGTAGAGGACAAGTTAAACAAGGAAAATACAGAACTGATTTAGAAAATATCCGTGGTACAAATCTCCTAGAATAGTTTTTTCAGATTTATTGAATAAACGCAATACGAAAACCAACATCAGGATACCTTATGTTACATCTCCGAAATTCGTCATTTCGATTAGCGGAGCGACATAATAGAGGATGGCTTTTCCAACCACCACCACGGACTGGTACATACTCATCACATCCTCCAATTCGGGATTTACCATTTTCTAAAGCTCCATGATAATTTTCATGCCAGTTATCAGCACACCATTCAAATACATTCCCATGCATATCATGTAGACCGAAAGCATTAGGAGGAAAGCTCCCTACAGGTAAAGTCTCTTTTCTAAAAATACCAGCAGGCTCATTGCCATAGGAATAATTGCCATTGTAATTAGCAAGGTTAGTTGTTATGGTTTCCCCAAAATGAAAAGGAGTTGTTGTATTAGCACGACAAGCATATTCCCATTGAGTTTCTGAAGGAAGACAATAGAGTTTTCCCGTAAACTGCCAAAGTCGGACACAAAACTCAATTGCTTCTTCCTTAGTTATCCGCTCTACGGGATGAGTATTTCCTTTAAAACGACTTTCTTCAGAATTCAAATCCAACTTAACTTTTGGCAAAGAAGCAACAGTTCGCCATTGTTCTTGAGTAATAGGGTATTTACTGAGAAAGAAAGGAGATAACTTGACTAGATGTTGAGGACTTTCTTCACCATGACTTTCAGCAGTCCCCATTAGAAATTCGCCACCAGGAATAGCTACCATTTCTAAAGTTATATTATTTCCTAAATCTTCAGTAAATATCTTGGCTTGTTTTTTATCTATAGTCGTAATTTCTCCTTTGAAGTCAACTGTAATAACCTCAAATTCATAACTTGGTAGAGATTTTACATCAATATAGTTTCTTGCAAATTCCTGAGAAGAACTAATACTATGAATTAATGTAACCTTATCATGAAGGTTATTTTTTAACAGTTCGTATATGTCTTGTGCAGTGAATTGATAGTTTCTAAAGTATTGGTTAATTCGCTCATAGCCAATTGTTTCAATCAATATTTGAGTAACTTCAGCATTATTACCTTCTAATAACCACTCAGCATTCCATTGATTTGAGTGAATCTTCCCATATTTTTCAGGCAACCAAATATTCCGAAAAGCATAAATACTATACTCGTCGGGAAATTGAATAGCTGGAGTACCTACTCCGTCCAAACAACCATTACTATCAAAAGATATTCTATTAGGACGTTCGCAAATTAAACAAATATTTTCATATAACCATACTGAACCGCAGTTGCTAATCAAATTTTGTAAAGCTTTCCATTTTTTTGTATCAACTTTACATTTCAGAACGGAGATACCAAAATCAATTCTACATAGTGATAGGAAAGTTTGTGGAACTAGCGTACAGTCACTAATTGCATTCATTTGATTGGTTGCTTGAATCGAAAATTCTTCGTCAAAATCTTCATCTTCGTCTTCGTCTACCTCCTCATCATCAAAATATGGACTTTCCTCATTCATTCTTTGAGCATACAATTGTGTTTCTAGGAGGTAGCCGATAGTTCTACTTTGCTGAAAATATAAACTTTTAAGTATTTCACTATCTAATTTGAATAAAAGTGAATCCAACTGATTTTGTAAAGTACTAAATAAAAAATCCCAAAATTCCTTGCGAAATTTAGAGCTAAGAGATTTTCCAGTAGCTCTCAAAAAATTTTCCTCTGAATTAATCTTATGGAAAGCAGCACCAGGACTATCAAAGAAAAGAATTTCAGGTTCGTCATAATCCATAAGCTGATAAATTTCTTTTACAGCTTGAATCGCTTTGTTAGAATTAATTGATTCTGTAGAAAGACAAACTTGTTGCCACTTTTCTATGGGTGGTATTAATTCTGAATCTTCCTCTCCTCTTAGCCACTTTGAATTCCACTGACTAAGGGGTAGTTTGCCATATTTTGATGGAAGTATAGTACCATCATAGGCATAAATACTAAAACCATCTCGAAACCTAATAGCAGGTTTTCCTTCTGCATGAAGCTTTCCTTCTTCATTCCAATGCACATCAATAGGACGTTCAATAATAATCGCTAGATTTTCATACGCAAGATACAAACTAATAGTTTCAAAAAACTGCGTATAGATACTATAATCTGTTTCATTAAAATTAACTCCGATTTTTTGAGCAAAATCGAAATAACAAGCATAGCGAAACTGATGTAAATCAAAACTTACTTTTGGTTTTTTAGTACCAAATTGTTTTTTCAGTTGATTTTCAAGTGGAAGCCAAAATTGATTATATAGCTGTTCCCAAGGTGAATTTACAAGTTGTTCTTCAACTTGTTTTCTTAGATGCGTATCTATTTGTTTCTCTACTTGTTCATTTAATCGTTGTTCAATTTGCTCATCAACTAATTCACGAATCTGCAATCCTAATGATTCTTTTTGTTTCTTTTTTTGAGCAAGTATTTGATAGGCTGCTTTTGGTGAATCAACAATCAATAATTTTGGAACTGCCTTCCCCCAATATCTGTAGGTTTTTGCAAGTATCTCTTTTACCTTTTCCTTTTCAATAGGTTTGCTTATTACGCTGAGCCATTTCTGTTTTTGTGCAGAAAATAGTATCTCTTGTTCTGGTGTAAGTTTTGAAATTAAATCTTGTGACATAAAAAAATACAAAAAACCTTTTTCATTTTATGCTCAAACAATTAAAGTATAATGAAAGATTAGGGTAGTTAAGATAATCGAAAACCCTAAGAGTATCCGACGGTGAATTGGCTGCAATTCAATCCTTTAACGTAAACGTTACTAACCAATCCATCAAGGCAGGACTGTGCCGAAAAAGATTTTTTGTACGCTAAGAAACCATGAATTTGGCTAAAACTCTTACTAAGCAAGCATTTCAATAAATTAAAAATATGTAATTTTTTTAGCGTTTGGTGTCTAAAAGTAGTAAAAAACGTCAAACAGAGCATTGGGGTGAAAGCCTTGCCTCATAACACTTTTAGGGGGGAAAGTAGCCAGCGTGTCACGAGCCGCCACGCAAAGCTTGAAAGTACTACTGTGTAAGGGTTACAAAAATAAAATTGCTCTTTAACCCAAAAATCGCCGAAAAACCTTATTAAAGTAGTACCAATTAAACTTTAAGCTATTTGGGGTAGATATAGCATGACTGACACTCGACGGCAAGATAGCTTCAAATGCTTATCTAGTAAGCTTTTTGGTGCATCAAAAGTTTATTGATGTACGACTAAATAGCGGTACTTTGAGCGAAAAATTTTGCTGCCTTATTTTTCACAGACTTCTCTAATCCTTGCTGGGTAAGGATTAGAGAAATTGATGAATGCCTGGAGGGGCGGTGTGCGATCTGCTTGCCTTTCTCGCTTCGCTCCTCCAGGCTGTTGCCTAAGAGTGTCAGCCATGATATATCTACCCCTGCAAATAAATGCAAGCAGTGAATCATATCTTTCCAAACCTTCAATTCTACTGAAACATCATTCAAAGCGCAAAGACGTGCTAAGCGTAGCGAATCATCTTTTTTGTATTTGTGTTTACCGGAGATAAATGGTGTTTCCTCCCTTTATAATATTACTCCTCAATCAACGCTTCAATTTGATCTAGCAGTTTTTCTAAAGCAGAAAGCTTTTTGGGATTGTCCCAAACTTTAGACTTTTGCAAGCGCGGTAGTGCAACTTTGTAGCGCTCTTTGAGTGGATGCGCTGGTGCTGCTCCAAAGTTAGCTGCTTTAACACGTTCGTTGATTTGAACTAAGGACAAGTTTTCTGCAATCGCTACTTCTATTAAATCATGCCGTTTCTGCTCGTCTTTAACTTTGGCAATCGCACGCGCTTTGGTGTACTCCAATTTACCTTGACGCAAGACGGATAGCACTGCGTCCGGCAATGTAAGCAGGGGTAGGCGATTCTTGACAAACGAATCCCATTTCATCCGTCCTACCGATGCGAATAACTCTTCAATAATCAAATGAAGAGAATTACCCATAACGTTATGGGTAATTTTCCCTGACTGCTCATTTTCCATTTTTTGCAGCAGTTTTATGGCTTCGGTATAGCTTGTATCCAACTGCATTGCTAACAGTTCCAAAATCCCCTCAGTTTCTTCTAAAGGATTGAGGTCTTCGCGCTGGAGGTTTTCGACCAAGCGTACTTTATAGGTAACGGCATCATCCATCTCGCGGACGATTACGGGTACTTCGGTTAGTCCCGCCATTTGGGCGGCTTTGAAACGGCGTTCCCCGGCAACTAACTCGTAGTTATTTTTTGGTAAAGGACGCACCAAAAGTGGTTCGAGAATTCCCAGTTCTTGTATTGATGCTGATAGTTTTTCTAATTTATTGGGGTCGAAATAACGCCGGGGTTGGGATGGGGGTAATTTGATGAGTGCGATAGCTATGCTCGACGGCGTGTCAGAAAGGTTTTCGCTATCAGTGCTTGCAGCCCCCGAACCAAGTAAAGCGGAGACACCTTGGAGTTTGCTGGTATAGGGTTGTTTTCTCTTAGTTGTTTTAGTAGTTGTTTTATTATTCACGGTAGTTTCTCTAAACTAGAAGCAATTTTTTTCATTACAGAACATGCTAGATGTTTGGGATTCGTTATAGCTAAGGGTAAGCGAGCTTCACTAGCATCGGCAAAAGCGATTGTTTTGGGTATGGGGTCAAAAACTGTAGCTAGGGGTGATAATTGTTCTTTAATTGCCTCATACGTCCGACTTTCTTGAGCGGTACGGGCATCATACATTGTAGGAATAAAACCAGCAATCGCTAAAGTTGGATTTGCACCTTTTCTCAGTGAGGCGACGGTTTTGAGTAATAAATCGGTTCCTTGAAATGATTTGAACTGGCACTGAATTGGGACTAAAATGTGAGTCGCTGCCACTAAGCTAACTACGCTCAAAATACCGAGAGATGGGGGACAGTCAATGAGAATGTAGTCGTATTTATCTAGTACGGGAGCAAGTGCATTTTTTAGTCGCATCTCGCGCATGAGTGCTGCAACTAATTCGAGTTCGGCAGCGCTGAGATTGATGTTAGCAGGAGTAAAGGACATACCGTGAAGAAGTTCTGGGTACACGGGTAAGTCTTCTTCTCCCACCACTGCTTCGTATATGGTAGCCTTCTGATTTTCCGGTGCAAGACCCATAAACGTCGTTAAAGATGCTTGCGGGTCCATGTCTATAAGTAGGACGCGATTTTTCTTTTTTTGGGCGAGGTGGTAGCCCAAGTTCATCGTTAAACTTGTCTTACCCACTCCTCCGGATTGGTTAAATAAGGCAATAATGTGGGTTTTGGTCACGAGTTATATGTTGCGCTTCGTAATAAATATAAAATAGATGAATGATTTACGCCAAATTTTAGCGCTGTCAGGTGCTGTAATACAACTGGTTCAGGAAAGAAATTTTATTCCAGACTCATATCTTCAAAGAGATTTTTTAGTAGTATTTGGAGTTTCGGTAGGGTGTAAGCGTTTATGCTTAACACGGGTTTACTTGAACCACCGGCGCTGCGGTAGCGATTGCCACTACTCGAATGCTACGGCACACGCAGGCTTTTTCTCTGCGGATTTGAATACCATCCCAGCACCAACCCTTCAAAACCATCACATTCGTTTTTGATTTTCTTTAAGTAAAAACTGCTCGTATTCTTCAGCAGATGCTAGCTTCTTCAAAAGTTTCGCCTTGTAAGCACGAGTTTGTTCTAATTGATTTTGTATGTAATCGGTTTCCAAAAACTCTTTTACATTTTTATCTTGTTGTTCAATAGATAAAAATCCTACGGTGGCAGTTGGTTCAAGTTCGTCCATTCGCTTCCACCTTGCGAGTTGTTCGGGTGTAGGTTGGTAAGAGGAAGACTGTGACATATGCTATTACCTTATTTAATCAAAAGTTGTAGAATTTCTTTTTTGTTCAAGGTCAAGGAGAAACATGGATGCTGCATTATAAGTAAGTATCATGTCCCCAGAAACATCAGTTTCAACAAATCCGATGTCTTGATAAAATTTTCTTGCATCTGGAATTGGAATTAACTTTAATATGCTAGGCAAGCCTTCATTTCTACTTTCCAAAATTATACCTTCAACTAACGATGTCGCCGCACCTTTTCTTCTTTCTAATTGTGGGTATTCGATTGTATTCCAGGGACTGTTTGTAAGGCTTTCTATTTCCAAACAATCTATTAGTTCTTCATCAATCAAAATTGATGTTTCTTGAATTATACAGACAGCAGCTAATAAATTTTGGTCATCTATTACGCTTCTAAATAAATCTTCTTTCTCTAATAAATTATTAGTGATTTCTCTTGTCTTCGATATACATCTATAGAAGTCAGTGTTGCGAGCGTTTTCTCTATTTACCTCATAATATGTGTCAACGTATTCCCGGATTTTATTACCCCAAAAACTTAAACCTTGTTGAATTTCTCCTGTAACGCCAATAACATATCTAAATTCGTTCATTCTAAATACTAAGTAATATATTTATTCCATTGTTCTTAAATAAAATTAACATGAATACACAACAGTAAAATTATTTTTTGATAGAGGTAAGATGCGCTTGTGATATGCTTTCTCATAGCGTTTTTCAAAATCTTATTGTTGGTTAAAGAGCTAGTAGAATCTTCTCCAAAGTAGGGCGTGCTAGTTCACAAGAAGCGCGAGGAGAAAGTACTGTAATTCCAATAACACTTTCTAGGAATTTCTTCCCCACCATATCAATTTCACGCGAGGCTTTCTGCCACGGTAACAGTAGTGGGTAATCGCGCCCCTCGGAGCGGGCGCTGCGGTAGCAGATTGCCACTACTCACTAGTAACAGTTTCTGGTTCTTTTAATTCTTTTGGCTTTTTCTCAAAAATTGGTGTTAGTGCGTATACAACTTTTATTACGCCAGCAGGGAGTTCTTAGATAGAAAGAAGGCTGACGCCATATTGAGAAGAAAAGCATCGTACTACAGTCTCAAAAAGGTGTGCTGTGGTGAATGTTTGGGTCTTCGCGAAAGGCTGATTTCACCGACGATTCTTTATTTGGTGGTGATAGTATTGATAGCGATGCTACCGCGCCACGCACTTGGTCTTCTTTTACTTCCAAATATTTATACAATTCGTCTAGGGTACGGTGTCCGCTTATCTCTTGAATGATTCGTAAGGGGATGCCAGCATTACTCATTTGGGTAAGTGCGGTACGGCGGAAGCTATGAGAACTTACACCTTCAATGCCGATACGATTACAGGCTTTTTTTAATATCCATTGGGCTGAATCTTGGTGTAAGTATGTGTCGCAACGATTACCGTATATGTAGCCGGGGAAGAGATACAGGTTGTCTTCTCGCGGTTGATACTCTACTAGTCTGCGCCGTAAGTCTTCTATAATAGGTACGCAGCGGGTAGCAAGTTTACCTTTTGTAGTACCTTTTCTAAAAAGTAGTTCTGGTCGTACTCTTCCTTTGCGGTCGTACACATCGCGCTTTCTTAATTGTACTGCTTCTGACACTCTACACGCTGTATAGAGCATTACGGCGTACAAAGCTCGGTCGCGCTCGTTGGAGTTTTGCGCGGAGAATAAGTCTTCTATTTCTTCTGGGGTCAGTATTTTTGCCTGCCCGTGACCATCTATTTTCAATTTTCTTGGGATGCACCGACAACACTCCATTATCCCGTCTTCTTGCTCACATTAAACACAACCATTATTTTTAATGGTTATGCACAAGGCAGCAATCACGTTTATTTGTCAATAAAATCGTCTTATCGCGGATTCACCGCGAAAGACCCATAAAATAAACTACAGCCGATTTCATTTGAGTGAGGTACAGAATATATTTTTATAAGGCAGGGAGCAGGGGGAGTGTACCTCATTTACCTGAAAAGTGCTGTATTTAAAACGTTTATACCGTTAAAACCCACATTCCGCACCCTAACTGTCACAAAGGTGTTTTTACTGTTTTTTAAAGCAAAACAAAGCATTTATTAATTGCGAATTGACAATTGCTTGGTCATTGTTTACTATTCAAACTTGATAGGACTACCGTTAAAATGCTCGTAAATCTTGTTAACTTCAAACCAGGAAGGAAGCGTTTTTTCTACTTCAATAAGTTCGTTTCCATGTTCATCTACTAAACCGTGAACAATTTGTACTCGCGATAGTGGGATTTCGCCATCGGCAGAGAATTTTTTAAGTTGAATTGTGCCAGATTTCCGCGCTTCAAATGTCCCTTCAACGGTGCTTTCATTGGTGAAGTAGTGGTTTACTCCAATGAAGTTTTCCTTAGCCTTACGGGTGTCGGTAAGGTGCATGGAAAAGAAAAGGGTTGCTACTTCTTTACAGCTTGGAAGTTTTTTGAGGTTAGTAAATTCATCAATAATGATTTGCTGTTTTGATTTTGGTTTTTCTTTGATGCGCTGCAACCATCTATCGGTTGCATCTTCTAAAGCCTGTCCGATTTCTTCTTCTGATTCTGCCTTTAAGCTAGCATCAAGTAGCTTCCATACATCCCAATTTTCTCCCGTAGCGTGCCTATCAATTAGCTGATAAATAGGCGCATCAAAGCAATATTTACGGATAAGTGCTATTGCACCAGCAGTATTAGTTTTACCGCTTCCTTGAGCGCCAATTAACCACAATGGTTTAGCGCTTTTAATAATAGAATATAACCAGCCATCATCATGTTCTTTTAATTGCTGCAACAACGCTTTTTTACAAGCTTCATTGCTGTTTTGAGTAGCATTTGAATCTTCATTATATGATGTTTTACGTTGAATCTTCTCCCTTTCTTTATCAGCTTTGGCTGCATCTCTTCTATTTTCTGCAATCTGCTTTTCTAGTCCAGAGTGTTCGG
>JAAUSO010000044.1 GCA_012033205.1 Richelia sp. SL_2_1
GGTCAAAGGTCAAAGGTCAAAGGTCAAAGGTCAAAGGTCAAAGGTCAAAGGTCAAAGGTTAGAGGTTGAAGGTTAAAGTGTAATCATTCTTCACAACCAACAACCAACAACTAACCACCAACAACTGTCAACTGTCCACTGTCCACTGTCAACTGTCAACTAACTCTAACTTTCTCTCCGGTTCCGTTGACGTTAACTGCATCTTGTGGGAGTTCTACGCCGAAGACACGAGAGAAGGTTTTTTCTACTTTGTAGCCGGTATCGATGGATTCTAAGGGATCTTTCCGCAATCGGTGACGCAAACACAGCGCAATAATGCGGCGAATGTCGTCTACAGTGACTTCGTTACGTCCTTCAAAGGCTGTTAAAGCTTTGGCTGCACGGTTTGTTACGATGTCACCTCGCAAACCGTCTACGTCTAATTCGGAACATACTTGAGAAATTTTTACCCGGTAATCATAATCCATGTTTACAGAGGGTAAAAGTTCTTGGGCTGCGATGATACGCTGTTGCAGTTCTTGCTGTTGTTGTTGGTATTTTTCCAGGAATTTGGGCGGATTTTGGTCAAAATCTGACCTTTGTTCCACGATTTGCACTCTTAATGCTGGTTCCCTGACGGTACGGATTTCAGCGTGCATTCCGAATCGATCGAGCAATTGGGGTCGTAATTCCCCTTCTTCTGGGTTTCCGGAACCAACGAGAACGAAACGGGCTGGGTGACGAATGGAAATTCCTTCACGTTCAACGGTGTTCCAACCGCTAGCAGCTGAGTCTAATAGTACATCTACTAGATGGTCGTCTAATAAGTTGACTTCATCTACGTAAAGAATACCCCGGTTGGCTTTAGCTAAAAGTCCCGGTTCAAAAGCTTTGACACCTTCGGATAAAGCTTTTTCAATATCAATAGTGCCGCAAACTCTGTCTTCTGTAGCTCCCAAGGGTAAATCTACCATTGGTACTTTCATCTGGGCTACAGGAATATTTTCACCTTGTTCTAACTTTTGACGAGCTTCATCACCCATTATATCAGGGTCGCTGGGGTGGGAGTTGAAGGGATCATCAGCAACTACAGGAATTTCTGGAAGTAGATCGGCAAGCGCTCGGATGGTCGTTGATTTTCCGGTACCGCGATCGCCCATAATCATTACACCCCCAACTTTGGGGTCAATGACGTTCAAAATTAGAGCCAGTTTCATTTCTTCCTGACCCACAATGGCGGTAAAAGGAAATACCACGCGCCTTTTAATAGCAGTTTTTTGAGTAGTAGGACTCACCGATAAATTACCTTTATATATTATTTCTTGCTTTTATTACCCTCTTTATTCTGCCATATAAGGGGACAGAGAAAGTGAGGAGTTAGGAGTTAGTTGACAGTTGACAGTTAGAAATAAAATTATTCAACCTCTAACCTCTAACCTTTAACCTTTAACCTCTAACCTCTAACCTTTGACCTCTAACCTTTAACCTGTTTTGTTATCTCAGGGCAAGTTTATTTTAAAAAGTATATTTTATCACTTAACACTTTGTTAAACAGGACTATACCATAGTATAAGTTTGATGTTGTAGTACTTGCGGCTTAAGTATTATTTCTAGTTATATTTCTAGTTATATTTTTAGTTATAGGCTGCTGGTAAATCTATTGGGGTTCAAACGATAGAAAAAGTAGGGGTTTGATGCTATGACCATAGATTTACGCAAGTTTTTCCAGGCTACGAATCCTAGTAAAATTCTGGTTATCGAAAATGCTGAGGATGAAAAGTATTATATTGATTTCTCTTCGGTAAGAGGTGGCAAGATTATTGAGGAGTTACGAGATAATATTACATTTTTCTCGCCGGAGGAACCTACTTGTGTGTTATTTACAGGACATATCGGTTGCGGTAAATCTACTGAATTATTGAGGCTGAAGACGGAACTGGAAGCGGAAGGCTTTTATGTGGTCTATTTTGAATCTAGCGAAGATATGGAAATGGCTGACGTGGATATTGGCGATTTTTTGCTGAGTGTGGCACGTCGGGTTAGTCAGAGTCTGAATGATATAAGTTTGGATGAACCAAGTCTGTTGAAGGAATTGTTACAGGGTGCTTGGCGGGTTTTGAATGCTGATATTGTGGGGATAAAGGCTAAACTTCCGGTTATTGGTAATGTTGGTGTTAGTTCGGATTCTGATCAGTTTTCTCTGGCTTTTGGAATTGGGGAAATTACCGCTAAGACTAAGGATGATGCCACTTTACGAGGAAGACTTAATCAGTATTTGGGACCTCAAAAAACTAAGTTGTTAGAGGCTATTAATTCTGAATTACTCGAACCTGCTGTAGAAAAGTTGAAGCAACAGGGTAAGAAAGGTTTGGTGGTGATAGTAGATAATCTTGATCGGGTGGATTCTCGCCCTAAGTCTTGGGGAAGACCGCAACAAGAGTATCTATTTATCGATCAGAGTGAGTATTTAACGAAGTTACGATGTCATGTTGTTTACACGATGCCTCTAGCGTTAAAGTTCTCAAATGACTATGGAAACTTGACTCAGCGCTTTCCAGAAGACCCAAAAGTATTACCAATGGTATCAGTGGAATTACCCGATGGAACTAGTTTTGAACCGGGGATGGTGTTGTTACGACAAATGGTATTAGCGCGGGCTTTTCCTGACTTGAAACCAGAGCAGCGCTTAGCTAGAGTTACCGAGGTTTTTGAGGATGCAAAGACTATGGATAGATTATGTCAGGTAAGCGGTGGACACGTGCGGGATTTGTTGCGATTGTTGAATAATTGGATTCAGAGAGAAAGAAAACTTCCTTTGTCACGTCAAACTTTGGAAGCTCTGATTCGTTACCGTCGTAATGAAATGACTATGCAAATTTCCGATGATGAATGGGAATTGTTACGTCAGGTAAGGAAGCGTAAAAAGGTGAGAGGGGATTTAGAATATCAAGCTTTAATTCACAGTCGTTTGGTATTTGAATATCGTGATGGTGGTGGTGAATCTTGGTTTGATATCAATCCGATTTTGGCAGAAGCGAGTGAGTTGGAAGAAATGTAGATAGCATTGCTACGTCTGTTATTTGAGTTAGGAGTGAAGAGTTAGAAGAAATGTAGATAGCATTGCTACGTCTGTTATTTGAGTTAGGAGTGAAGAGTTATGAGTGAAGAGTTGGAAGAAAGTAAAAGACAACGAGAGGATTCTTCCTCCCCATCTTCCCCTCCTCTTTCCTCAAACGAGGAGGGTTTAGAGGAACTTGCTTGGACTTTGGAAGCATCGAGGGGTGAGTTTAAGTTGATTTTGGCACGATGTAATTATTTGCGATTGCGATCGCGATTGGTGAAGCGTCTGCGAAAATTGACTGATGTTGATATCCGGATTCTAAATTTGAAGCGTACTGATAAGACTCTTTACGGAACTATTGCTGAGGAGGTTAAGGATAATCCCCCGGATGCTTTAATGGTGTTTTACTTAGAGTCGGTGCATAATTTGAAACAAATGTTGAGTGCTACCAATCAGGTGCGCGAAGAGTTTCGTAAGCAGTTTCATTTCCCTGTTATCTTGTGGGTTACGGATGAAGTATTACCGCAATTAGTCCGCTCAGCAAGCGATTTCGAGAGTTGGGCTACTACTACAGAATTTGCGATCGCGACTTCGGAATTAACTGCAACTCTCAAGGAAGATACCGATGCTTTATTTGCTACAGCCTTAGCTGCTGATGCTTACTGTTTAGGTTGGCAAATGGGATATTTGCGTCGTCGGGAAGTGATTACTGCATTGCAAGATTTACAAGGTAGAAGATATGAATTAGCTCCTGCTCTCAAGGCTAGTGTAGAGTTTGTTTTGGGACAAGATGCTTATTTAACAAATAAAATGGAGCAAGCTTTGGAACATTATCATCAAAGTTTGACTTTTTGGCAAAGTTCAATTGATACTAGTCGATTATTTATAAAAGAAGCCAAAGTTTATTCTCCCCCTCTCCCCCTCTCCCCCTCTCCCCATCTTTCTTCCCTTGCTAATTCTAAGTTCCGCATGGGAGTAATTTTATTTTATATTGGGTTATGTTATTTCCAACAAGCTCAAAGATATCGTTTGAAATCTCTAGATTTTCTGCAAGCAGCAAAACAATATTTTCAACAAAGTATCGATATTTTTACTGAAGCGAATCATCCAAATTTAGTAGCTAAATTTATTAATCCTTTGGGTGAAGTTTTGCAGCGTTTAGAAGATTGGAATGAGTTAAAAAATATTGCTCAAAAGTCTTTAGATTTGCAGCAATTATATGGAAATTCCTTAAGAGTAGCCCAAGCTTACGGATTTTTAGCAGAAGTTGCATCGAGTCAAAATCAATGGACTCAAGCGAAACAATATGCTTATCAAGCATTACATAATATTGCCAAAGCTCCCTCCGGACAATTACAACACCGGGCTTTATATTTACTATTATTAGCCAATTCTGAAAGACATCTAGAACAACAACAGCGAGCGGTAAAACATTTACAAATGGCACGAGATATTGGTTCTCAAGATAACCCGCATCAATATATACGTATTTTACAAGTTTTACGCGAAGTTTATTGGGAACAATCTCGTTATTTGGAAGCATTTCGCGTTAAATTAGAACAGCGTTCTATAGAACAACAATATGGTTTTAGAGCCTTTATTGGTGCGGGGATAATTCAACCCCAAAGACAAGCAAAATTAATTGTAGAAACCTTACATACAAGTTCCATACAAGCAGCATCTGTATTAGAAACAGTTGCACCGGAAATGACTGCATCTGGTAGAGGAAGAGACGTACAAAAATTATTAGAAAAAATTGCTCGTCCCGACTGCAAAATGGTAGTTGTTCATGGATATTCTGGTGTAGGTAAAAGTTCTTTAGTACAAGCAGGATTAGTACCCGCTTTAAAACATAGTTCTATTGGTTTACAAGAGATAGTACCAGTACTAGTAAGAACTTACACTAATTGGATATATGAATTAGGAAAACTATTAATCCAAGCATTAAAATCTAAAGGAATCCAATTTGGAATAGATGGAGAATCGGGTAATAAATTTTATCATTTTCCATTTTCAAATCCCGAATCAACCGAAGTTATCTTAGAGATATTACGACAAAGTGAATGGCATAATTTACGAATAGTCTTGATTTTTGACCAATTTGAAGAATTCTTTTTTGTTTATAATTCACCAGTTCAAAGACGGCAGTTTTTTGAATTTATGGGAGAATGTTTAAATATTTTAAGTGTCAAAGTTATTTTATCTTTACGAGAAGATTATCTACATTATTTACTCGAATGTAATCGTCTATCGAGTATGAAAATTATTAACAATGACATTCTCAGTAAACATATTCTTTATAAATTAGATAACTTTGCATCTTCTGATGCTAAATCTTTAATTGAACGCTTAACCCAGCATTCTAATTTTCATTTAGAACCAGGTTTAATAGAGCAACTAGTACAAGATTTATCAGTTAAATATGGAGAAGTGCGTCCAATTGAATTACAAGTAGTCGGAGCGCAATTACAAACCGAGAATATTACTAAATTAATTCAGTATAATAATTGTGGATTAAAAGAAGAATTAGTCAAACGCTACATGAAAGAAGTAGTAGAAGATTGCGGCGAAATCAATCGTCAAGTAGCTGAATTATTATTATATTTACTTACAGATGAAAAAGGTACTCGTCCTTTGAAAACTCGTGCAGAATTAGAAAGAGATTTACGAGCTTTATCTTTAGAAGAATTAACTAAAGAAACCAATCAATTAGACTTAGTATTACGAATATTTGTAGAAGCGGGTATAGTAGTTTTAATTCCGGAAAATCCTGCTGATAGATATCAGTTAGTACATGATTATTTAGCCTCATTTATTCAAAAACAGCAAAAACCCAGAATAAATGAATTAATTGCAGAACTTAAAAAAGAAAGAAATAAGAGAATACTTAGTGAAGACAAACTCAACCGCATTTATCAAAACGTATTATTAGCTGCATTAATTACATTAGGAGTATTCACCCTATTAACTGCAATCGCAATCGGAGGTGTTAGTTGACAGTAGACAATTGATGGTTGCCTGTTACCTTTTGCCTCTTGCCTCTTGCCTCTTGCCTCTTACCTCTTACCTTTGACCTTTGACCTTTAACCTGTAAACTATTAACTGTAGTCTATGCTTTTATCCTTACTACTGATGGATAAGTTACTGGATGAAGCTGGTTCGTTAGAAATTGCCGCTCAAATCAAAAGCAAAGCTAAGAAACCTTTTGAGAATGCTTATCAAGCGTTATTAGCTACTGAGGGTGCGGTTTATGCTCAAGGTTTTTTAGTTATTAAACGCAAACCTTATCAACTTCTCGAACACGCTTGGATAGAGTTAGATTCGCGAATAATCGATCCGAATTTACCACATTTAGCTAAAGAATCTCCAGGAATGTGGTATTTTACAGCACAAACCTTCACCAGAAAAAAGCTTAAAGCAATAATTGAAGAGTCAAAAGAAGATTATCCAGAAGATGAACCATTACCAATTTATGGTGATGCACCTTATGAATATTATGGGGATGTAATGTTAGGTGGTAAAGAATATTTATCAGCTTATCAAGCCGCAGCGGCTAAATGTCAAGAACTTAATCAATCGAATCTTGATAATAATTAAGATTGAAGGTTATAGGTTATAGGTTATAGGTGGAAGGTTATGGATTAAATTGATTTTGGATTTTAAAAACCAAGATTAAGATATGGATAAATTAGGGTTTATTAACCCAATCTCCGTTGAATTTCCTCAGCTAATTTATCCAGGGAAACTTCTATTTGTTCTCCCGATTTTAAATCCTTTAAATTAGACTTTTGTGCTGCTGCTTCATCAGCACCAATAATTACACAAAATTGAATTCCTTGTTTATCAGCCGATTGAAACTGCTTACCTAAACCACGTTTATCAAAACTAGTAATTACATTAATTCCGGCTTGACGTAATTGTTGAGATACTTTTAAATAAAGTGGCATCAAATCAGCTTGTAAATTCACCACCATTACTTGGGCTGGTGTTGCAGATAAAGCCTTTAAAATATCAGCTTTTAATAACCGACTCATTAACCGAGTTAAACCTATAGAAATACCCACACCCGGCATTTTTTCCCCTAAAAATGTTCCTACTAATTCTTCATATCTACCACCAGAACATATACTTCCTAAAGCTTCATGTCCTAATAAAGTTGTTTCATAAACGGTACCAGTATAATAATCTAAACCGCGAGCAATTGATAAGTCAATGCAGTAGCAATTATCCGCAACTCCTAAGTTACGAACTCCTGAAATTACAGTTTCTAATTCATTTACGCCTAATTTAAATTGTTCGCTTTCCAGCATATTTTCAGCCAGATGTTTCAATTTATCTAAGACTTCATTAACGGAACCTTTAATATTAACAAATTCAATAATTTTTTCAGTTTGTTCTGAAGAAATTCCTTGTTTTTCTAACTCATTTTTAACTTTAACTTCACCAATTTTTTCTAAATTATCAATTATCCCTATACAGGTTTTAATCTTATCTTCGGTGACACCAACCGATTGAAAAAAACCAGTCAAAACCTTGCGATTATTTATGCGAATTAGAAAATCGCCAATATTAACAGCTTCAAATATTTCCGAGATAATAGCAGGCATTTGAGCATCATAAAGCAAACTCAATTCTCGACGAGCAATCACATCAATATCGCATTGCCGAAACTGACGAAAACGTCCATCTTTTGCTCTTTCTCCACGAAACACTACGTCCATTTGATAACGTGCAAAGGGAAAAGTTAAATTATTTAAATTCCGAGCAATATAAGCTGCTAAAGGAACAGTTTGGTCAAATTTTAAAGCCCTAGCTTCCGAATTATTATCATCTGATTTATCTTTATTAGATTGTTCTTTCTCAGCTTGTTTATTCGGCGGTAAAATTGGGTTAATACCATAGATAATATTATCACCTTGATTTCCTTTAGCTTGGAGAACTTCTAAACGTTCTACAGCAGGAGTTTCAATTGGCGTAAATCCGTAACTTTCATAAACTTTACGGATAGTATCCATTAAATAAGATTCTAAGCGCTTTTCACCTGGTAGAAATTCAGTAAAGCCGCTGGGATTTGAATAATTTATTTTTCAGATTTAGACATAGTTTACAGTTGACAGTGGACAGTTACCAATTACCAATTACCAATTACCAATTACCTATTACCTATTACCTATTCCCTATTACCTATTCCCTGATTACTGATTAAACCACCAAGGGTCATAATTATCCTTAGTCTTAATCAAAAATGCTTTTTTCCGCAGGAATCTTGTTAATGCTGAAGCACCCATAGGGGAACCTCCTAAACCGGAAAATTTAAAAGCATTTTTTTCAGCTTCATGTATCATAGATGTTAAACCTGCATCATTAATACTAATACCACCGGCATCGATTTTACGCGCTATTTCTAATGCTTCATCTCGCGATTCGGAAAATACCGCTGCACTCAATCCATAAAAGGTATCGTTGGCTAATTCTATCGCTTCTTCTACAGTTGAAAAAGACATAATTGGCATTATCGGACCAAATGTTTCTTCATTCATTAACTTCATATCATGATTAACTTCGGTAATAACTGTCGGATGACACCACCAACCACCACCGATTTCTTCAACTTCACCACCACAGTGAATTACCGCACCTTTTGCGACAGCATCTTGTAAATGTTCATTAATAATTGCGGCTTGTCTTTCAGTAATAATTGGACCAATTTCTCCACTTTCTAATGTCGGATAAGCAAGGTTTAATTGATGTGATTTTGCTATCAGTTTATGATAAAATTTTTCAAAAATACTTTTTGCAACATAAATCCTTTCGATTGATAAACATGATTGTCCACTATTGACTACTGAACCCCATAATATAGCAGAAGTCGCTAACTCTATATCTGCTGATTCTAAAACAATTGCTGGGTCTTTTCCTCCTAATTCTAAAAATGCTGGAATAAAACGTTGTGCTGCTGCGATCGCAACTTGTTGTCCTGTTTCTACACTACCTGTAAAACACACTAAATCTATATTCTGTACCAGAGTTGCTCCTGTTTTACCATCTCCCTCAATAAAAGTTAATATTTCTCGTAATTTTGGTACAGCATTAACTGCATTCATTAAGGGTGCCATAAATCTAGGGGTAATTTCACTAGGTTTAACAATTACCGCACAACCTGCGAGTAATGCCGGAATGGTATCAATAGTTGATAATAGTAAAGGAAAATTCCAAGGACTAATAATTCCAACTAAACCATAAGGAACTGCCGTTTGTTGTACATTAACAAATGAAATTGAGGTTCCTTTTTCCTTATCTTGTAATAACCTTGAACTCAACCGACACCATCTATCAATACTCGTAAGAAATGAATCAATTTCTAACTTAGAAACCGATAATCTACCAGTATCAATTACTAAAGCTTCCATCAATTTATCTCGCATTGAATTGATAGCATCTTTCCACTCTAATAAAGCATCAATTCGTCCATCTAAACCCAAATCAAACCAACTTTGTTGCGCTCTCCGCAGACGATTACATTGTTGTAATAAAAGTTTTTCTGGTGGAGGTATAATTACGTAGTCATATTTTCCCGTGCGGGGGTTGCGGATTTCGATTGGTTTGGACATAAACGATTTTAGATTTTAGATTAAAAGAGTGAGAAGTTAAACGATTTTAGATTTTGCGGAAAGTTTGGGGTGTAGATTCTCGAACCCCAAAACTTTCCAAGACGGATTTTGGATTAAACAACCACCAAAGTTAAACAATTTATAACTAATTATTCTCTCCCCAATTCCCAATTCCCAATTCCCTCTTCCCTCTTCCCAATTCCCAATTCCCAATTCCCTCTTAAGATAGATTTTTTATTACTACTTAAGATAAATTGAACTATTCACTTTGATATAGTAAGTTTATTTATAATTGCTATTTACCTGAGTTGAAAAAGCTGCAAAGCATGACTTTACCCCAAAGGACTTGCAATGTAATCACTCAATTGCTTGGCTGATTTAATGGCTAATCCATCTGCAAATCACAAAGACTTTTTTATTATAGGTATTGGCGCTTCTGCGGGAGGGATGCAAGCGTTAAAAGCTTTTTTTGGCAATTTACCCGATCATCCTCCTGCTGCTTTTGTGGTGGTACAACATTTGTCCACTGAACATGAAAGCACAATCATGGAAATTATTCAACGGCAAACTCCATTGTCCGTTTATCAAATCGAAGATGGAATGGCTGTTGAACCAAATAAAATCTATGTGCTGCCACGTGGTAAAGTGATAATTGTTAGTAATAATCAGTTGCGCTTGCTGCCAAAAGTCGATGCTTTTGATTATCCCGTTAATAAATTCTTCAAATCTATTGCTCAAGAATGGGGAGAAAAGACGGTGGGAATTGTCCTATCGGGAATTGGTAATGATGGTACTGAAGGGTTAAAAGCAATTAGTCGAGCAGGTGGTATTGCTTTGGTACAGTCACCAGAAACTGCTCAATTTACCTCGATGGTTAGTAGAGCAATTCCTTCTAGTTTAGTCGATGAAATCCTCTCTCCTCAAGAACTAGCTCGTACTGTTTTTGAATTAATTCGTTTTTTTGAAAATAATCCTTCTGCTTCAACCCAAGATATTAGTTTAATAGATCCAGAACAACTACAGCAAATTTTAGATATTCTAGCCCAAAGACAAGAAATAGATTTTTCTCATTATAAAGTTAGCACTCTTGCTCGACGGATTCATCATCGCTGTACTATCACTCAATGCCATAATCTAGAAAATTATCTTGTTTTATTACAACAATCCGAACAAGAACAAAAATTATTACGTCAGGATTTACTCATCGGTGCTACTTGTTTTTTTCGCGATCGCCAATCATGGAAATATATAGAAAGACAAGTATTACCCAGAATTATCGCCGATTTACAGCCGCAACAACAATTAAGAATTTGGATATCAGCTTGTGCCACCGGGGAAGAAGCCTATACAATGGCGATGCTTGTAGATGAAGCCATAGAAAAAAGTAATAAATCAATTCAAGTTAAAATTTTTGCTACCGATTTAGATACTAATGCTTTGGAAACCGCAGCGAGAGGGGTTTATCCAGAAAATATTACTAAGGATATCACTCCAGAACGTTTAGAAAAATATTTTACCAATCATGGAGACCATTTTCATGTAAAACGTTTTTTACGGGAGATGTTGATTATTGCACCCCACGACTTAACTAAAAATGCAGGCTTTTCAAAAATGCATTTGGTTTGTTGTCGCAATGTGCTAATTTATATGCAACCTCATTTGCAACAACAAGTTCTGCGGTTGTTGCATTTTGCCTTAACAGCTAACGGCATCCTATTTTTAGGGGGTTCAGAAACTTTGGGGGAGTTAGCGGAAGAATTTACTTCCTTAGAACCAAAGTTAAAAATTTTTAGCAAGCGTCGGGATATTCCCTTAAGGCTCGCACCAATCACCCAGCAGACGCTAATTACACCCATCAATTCTACCGTGCGGACGAAAACCAGACAAAATCAATTAGATCGTCTTTTAGGAGAGGTATTGAATTATTGTCTGGAAGAACGAAAATTAACTTGCTTGTTAATCAATCGAGACAATCAACTTTTACGAATATTTTACAATAGCGCCGATTTACTATCTTATCAGGTAGGCGAGGCAGTATTAGATATTATTGAAATTATTCATCCCGATTTAAAATTACCTTTATCTACAGCTTTACACCGTGCAAAACGCGATATCGAAAATGTGATTTATACGGGAATTAAATTAAATCGTGGTGGTGAAGAAGAAGAAGAAAGTGTCAGTTTGAAGGTAGGATTTGATCAAAGCAAATCGGGGATTGAAGATTTACTGATTGTAGTATTGGAAGTAGAAACCCAATCATCTATATCAAATACAACGGCTTTGCGTTTTGAAGTAGATGAGGAAGCAGCACGGCAAATTACTGAACTAGAATACGAATTAAATCAAACCCGTGAAAATCTCCAAGTAACTATTGAAGAACTCGAAACTACTAACGAAGAACAACAAGCTACTAATGAAGAACTTCTCGCTTCTAATGAAGAACTGCAAAGTACTAACGAAGAATTACAGTCAGTTAACGAAGAATTATACACTGTTAACGCCGAGTATCAAGGAAAAATTGCCGAATTAACTCAACTCAACAACGACATTGACAATTTACTCCGCTCATCGGATATTGGTGTAATATTTCTTGATCCTCAACTGAATATTCGTAAATTTACACCCGCAGCTACCCGCGCTATTAATATTAGAATATCCGATTTAGACCGTCCTCTTGCCCATTTTACTCATAATTTAAATTATCCTAATTTAATCGAAACTCTACAAGAAGTAGTTAATACAGCAAAAATAATTGAGCAAGAAGTTTGCATTACCTCCACTGGTGAACAATTATTAATGCGGGTTAATCCTTATATCAAAGAAGATGGTACTCGAAATGGAATTGTAGTAACGTTTGTCAATATCGATGAAATCAAAAATATACAAGAACAATTACATCAAACTAACAATTTATTAGAGAATTTGTACGCTACTAGTCCAGTTGGTTTGGGTTTACACGATCAAGAACTCAAATTCCTGCGGGTAAATCAAACTTTAGCTGATATCAACGGTTTATCAGTTGAGGAGCATATTGGTAAACGCATTAGAGATATATTACCCGATTTAGCCGAGAGCTTAGAGTCTACTTTAAATCAAGTTATCGAAACTGGTCAATCAATCTGCGATATTGAAGTTCAAGGTACCACACGAGCGGCTCCTAATGTCCAACGACATTGGTGTGCTAATTATTATCCCGTTGATTTACTCAATGGTAATCGCGGAGTTGGAAGCGTGGTAATCGAAATAACTGAAAGTAAGCGCATCCAAGAACAACTTTTACGTAAAAATCAAGCATTAGAAGAAGCAATTGCAGTAGCACAAGCAGCAGACTCGGCAAATCAAGCCAAAAGCGAATTTTTAGCTAATATGAGTCACGAAATTCGTACTCCCATGAATGCAATATTGGGTGTCAGTCAAATATTACAACGCAGTCAACTAAATTCCGATCAACTTAAGTTATTAGCAAGAATTAGAGTTAATGGAGAAAAATTATTAGCAATTATCAACGATGTTCTCGATTTATCTAAAATTGAAGCTAGGGAATTACATTTAAATTCAAGTAAATTTAATTTAGAACGGTTACGGGAAATTTTTATCAATTTGTTTCAGATGCAAGCCGAACAAAAAGGTTTAACATTTACATTTGAAATTGCACCCGATGTACCGCGAAATTTAATTGGTGACGATTTTCGGCTGCAACAAATTCTCACTAATTTGATTAGCAATGCGGTTAAATTTACTGAAACTGGACTAGTTGCAATTAGAATATATTGTGTAGACCAAGAATTACAAAATACACCCGAATCTACCGTCAAATTACATTTTGAGATTGAAGATACGGGTATTGGTATAGCTTCAGAAATGCAAGAAAAGCTATTTCAACCTTTTACCCAAGCAGATACTTCTACAACCCGCAAATTTGGTGGTACAGGTTTAGGATTAACAATTTCTCGACGGATTGTTGAATTAATGGGAGGAGAAATCGGATTTCGTAGTAATGTCGATCGCGGTTCGACATTTTGGTTTACACTTAGCTTTCCCTTAGCCGATTCTAACAGTCAACAAACTAGTTTAGAAACAATGTCTACAATAACAGATTCTCCTTCCTCTACAAAAACCCTCAGAATATTAGTTGTAGAAGATTATCCTGACAACCGCGATATTATTCTATTTATGTTAGAAAGCTTGGGCTATCAAGTTGATGCTGTTGAAGACGGTCAACAAGCATTGGATATATTAAGCCAAAATGAATATGACATAATTTTTATGGATTGTCAAATGCCCGTAATGGACGGTTACGAAGCTACAAGACAATTACGTCAGCGCGAAGGTGAACAGCGTCATACTATAATTATCGGCTTAACCGCTCATGCCATGTCTGGAGACCGAGAAAAATGCTTGGCTGCGGGTATGGATGAGTATTTAACTAAACCTGTGTTAATCGAAGATTTGGAACGGATTATCAGTCAGTTGACAGTTGACAGTTGATAGTTATCAGCTATCAGTTATCAATAAACCACCCCATAATGCTCTAACTAACTTATCTGTTAATTCGGTTCCTAACATCTGCCCTGCCATTTTATTACCGGGGTCGCATTCAGCGCTACTCCGACGTATAAATAAATCGCGTTCGGTTAAGGTAGTCCGCATATTTTCGGTTACGATTGGGGCTTCATCTACCCATTTTAACCAGCGTTCAAACATTTCCAAGGCAAGAGTACGAATCAAATTAAGTGTATCATCGTTCGGCAAACAGGTATAACACAAACTTACAGGTGATTGAAAAGAGCGGATATAAGCGCTTTTACTAGTAAATGATGTTAAATTAGGATTTGCTTGTAATTTTAGAAATGTCTCGTTTACAGGTTCGTAATAACGATTAATATATTCAAGGTCAGTATAAAGGTCGGTACGAGGAATATAATCCATATAAAAGAAGATATTGGGAAGTGTACCGAATTCAAACACTAAATGCGGAACTTGAATATGAGAACTCAACCAGACGGTTAAACGCATTGTATTAAAGTTAGATTTTCCCGGATTTCCCAACCAAGAATGCACCAACCAATCAATTTCTTCCCCTTGAAAAGCATTTAGCGAACCTTTTAAATTACCATCTTGACTGCTATATTCTTTTAAATCTTCGGTAGATACTTCTGGGTGTAAATCAAAACGTGTTTCTATTTTCTGTTTGAGTTCGCAGGTGATTGCCCATAACTGTTCAAATACATTTTTACTATCTGCCATCGGTTTGTTTAATTTCTAATGTTACGCTTGTATCATAAAGTAAAACGTCAAATTTTGCTGTTAGTTGATTTTTTCAGCATAAAACTTTTGATTGGCATTTTTCACCTTAGATATCCAACCTTGATGGGATTTTAAAATTTCTGAAAAGGAAAGTGTCGTTGTAGATAATACTTCTCTCAAAGGAGGTTTAAATAATTGAGGAGATAGTTTATGCATGACTTTAGCAAAAGTTTCTCTTAAAAGAAACTCCGTAAACAGAACTTTGGAACTTGGATATACATTTGTGTCGAGTTCCCACAATGCATAAACATCTGATTGACGACAAATCGTAAACTGCTCCAAAGCCAAATTCCAATCGTCAGCATACTCATCTAATAAGTTATCGAAGATAAAAGTATCCTCAAAAGCAACATTGCAACCTTGACCCAAAGACGAAGTAATAGCATGAATTGCATCTCCGATTATTAGTACATTGTCATTATGATGAAAGCGGTTACAGCGAGTTTTTAATTGGGTGGAAAATGGTTTTTGGACAAAATTTTCAGCTTCTTGTTCGCTGACTAATTCACCCACTATTGGGATATTTTGCTGCAAGTAAGTAAATACATCTTCTTTACTATTAAGACCAATTATTTTCTCTGCATTGCGTGGAAAGAATAAAAGACCGATAAAGTTTCCGTCTAATTGGGGAACTGCTCCAAAAGTAATCCCTTCTTCTATTCGCCAAATATGAATGCAATCAGATTTCAATTGGAAATCAGTTGTTTGATTACTACCAGAGATAAACAATGTTTTGTAGCAAGAATTGGCGTATTTTTGCTCAAATTCAAAAAAATCGGAATTTAAAAAATGCTTTCTAACCGTAGAACGCGCACCATCTGCGCCAATTAATATATCATAATCGACATGAACAAATTCTTTTTCTGCTCCAATTGCAAAAGTAACTTGTTTAGCATCAAAATCTACACTATGACATTGATAGTTAAAATTAATCTTTACTTGACGATCGCTTTCGGCTAAATGTGACAAAAGAGTCATCACCACACTAATACGGTCAGTATTATATATCGGTTGTTTTCTCGAAAGAAATTGCATCTTGCCACTTTTTCTGTGTATGATAGTGCCTTTATTTTCTACACATTTAGCTTTGAGCACCGCTTCTAATCCTGGAATTTTTCTCAAAGCTCTTAGTCCCCTTTCGCTTATACCATAGGGGATAGTTCTATAATTTGATAAAGGAACTTTTCTTGGATCACTACGGCGTTCATATATCTCTATTTTATATTGACCACCACGACGTGATAAATGATGAGCAAGGAGAACTCCACAAGGTCCAGCACCGACTATGACAACTTTTTTCATAAATGTACCTTTAAATAGGTATTGTCCGGTTTCTCAATAATTTAATTTTTATACAAGCTGGAATTATTTAACATTAAAAAACAATAACAAGCAAGATACATATTCTACAGAAGAATAAATATGACTAAAATTCTACTCATCGGAGTTACTGGTGGTACTGGTGGAAATGTTGTCAAAGGTTTTCTCGAACAGGGAATAACCAATTTACGGGTTATTACTCGCAAAATCGATTTAAATCGTCCAACTTTAAAACAAATTAATGATGCAGGAATTGAGTTAGTTGAAGCAAATCTTGATGATCAAAATTCGTTAGAAACAGCTTTTACAGATGTTGAAGCGGTTTATTGTCACGCTACCGCACCCGATACCGCTAAACCGCAACCCGAAGAAATTGAAAGAGCCAAACGTGTTGTAAATGTTGCGAAAAAAGCTGGAATTAAACACTTTGTTTACAACTCTGCTGGTGGTGTTGAGCGAGATACCAAAGTTAGTCACATACAGCAAAAAGCTCAGATAGAACAAATTATCAAAGAAGCTGATTTACCCGCAACCATGTTACGTGCTTGCTTATTTATGGAAGAGTTTTGGAAGAAATATACTCGCCCTGGTATTCTTAAAGGAACTTTCCGATTTTCCATTCAACCCGATAAGCCTCTACATTTGATTACAACCAAAGACATGGGAAGGATTGCAGCTTATGTAATCAACCATCCCGACAAATATATCGGTAAAGAAATCGAACTCGCAGGTGATGTCTTAACCCCCCAACAAATAGCGATCGCTTTTTCTCAAGTTCAGAAAACAAAGGTTGTTCACAAACAAGTTCCCCCTTGGATATTTTTATTATTTTTACAAAAAGAACTTTATAACATCATTCAGTTTTATAGAAATCAAGGTTATCAAGCCGATGTCAACTATCTAAGAGCAGAATTTCCCGGTTTACTAACAACTTTTGACGAGTTTTTACAACAAACCGATTGGGGCAATGCGAAATTAAATTATGAAAGTTTATGACGAGGATGAAACGAGACACAACTTTTTAGCCTTTTGTATGATTAATCGGAATTTCAATCACAAATGTCGTTCCTTTCATAACAATAGAATCAAAATATAATTTACCACCGTGCTTATCTGTAATTATTTCATAGCTAATAGATAAACCCAAACCAGTACCTTTACCCACTTGTTTCGTCGTAAAAAATGGGTCAAATATTTTAGAATGTATTTCTGGAGGAATTCCGCAAGCGTTATCAGCAATAATGATTTTTATAGAATTATGATCAATTTTTTGAGTAGAAATAGTAATCTGATTATAAATATTTTTGTGATTATCTGGTTTTTCTTCAAAAGCATCGATAGCATTGGCAATAATATTCATCAATACTTGATTTAATTGACTGGGATAACATTCCACAAGAGGAATATCACCATAATCTTTAAGTATTTGAATTTGATTATGTTGGGATGTTGTTTTTAACTTATTTCCTAAAATCATCAAAGTACTATCAATCCCTTGATGAATATCAACTTTTTTAAATTCAGCTTCATCCAAACGAGAAAAATTACGCAGCGATAAAACTATTTTATAAATACGTTCAGTTCCTACCTCCATAGAATCAAGTAATTTCATAAAATCTTCTTTAATAAAATCAAAATCAATTTCTGCAATTTTATTTTGAATTTCTTCAGAAGGTTGGGGATAATTATGTTGATAAAGTTCTAATAATTCGACAAAATCATCAGCATATTCTCTAGCAGGAACAAGATTACTGTAAACAAAACTCACAGGATTATTGATTTCATGAGCGACTCCAGCTACCATTTGTCCTAAACCTGACATCTTTTCGCTATGAATCATTTTAGCTTGAGTACGCTGAAGTTCTAATAATGTTGCTTCTAACTGTTGAGTTTGTAAATTTAACTTTTGTTCTATTTCTTTGCGTTCAATAATTTCTGTTTCTAAAGCTATATTTAAAGCTTCAAGTTTTGGAACATTCGGAATAGCTAATAATTTTGGACTTAACCAAAAAAGTAATATTGCCGTAGATAAAGATATTACCGCAGTAGAAGCTTTTAACCAACCAGAAACCCAATAATTAGGATGCCATAAAGTCCAAACTTCCGCCAAATGGGTAAAACCACATAAAATAATAAAAGCACTAAAACATAGAAATATCCAATCAAAAGGAATATCTTCTCGTCTGTGAACTATACAAACAAGCATGATGGGAATTACAAAATAAGCCAGTGCAATTAAAGAATCTGAAATTAGATGTAGCGAAACCAATCCAGTTTTCCATAGATAACAATGTCCGTGAGGAATAAAAATCGTAGATAGCATATTCTAAAAAAAGACACTTTTCTCAGTTTAACCTGAAAAATATTGATCAGTCAGAAGATTTTATACGTGTTCTTTGATTACTTAGATAATCGTCTTTTTAAGAGTTTTCTAGCCTTGACAAACTGTTTAAAAATCAAACCGTATTCCTATATTGAATTAACAAATTATCCCACAGCAAACTCTGTAAATTGTCGCTTAAAAGGAGAATGAAAAGCCAACACAATATCTTGTTTAGGGACTCCTCGCTGTACTAACTCATTTGCAACAGCATCTTCAGTTCCATCATGCTGTATCCAAATTTTATGATCTTTAATATCGAGATGAATTACACATCCATATATTCTGCGTTGATTTGACCAACCTACATGAATTAGTTGATAATGATTTCTTTCTGTATCAAAAACAATTTGTGGTTCTACATCTTCATTGCTTGATTTTATCGCACCATGTTCTCGTAGAATATCTTGAATTATTTGCCGATATTTATCTAACTTTTCCATGTTACAATTACCTGTTTTATCGGATCATATATAATTAATTTTACTTGATAGCGCTCTATCAAAAGTCTTGGCAATTCTAAACTAAAAAACGAGCGATAAGTATCAAATGGAATTGCTAAATAGAGTATTCTTTCTGGCTGCTCTTCTTCTAAAGCCATCTGATACTTCAAAAATTGCCCTAAAGCCGTACTAAATTCTGTTGTTGCAGAAGTTCCAACAAAACTTTTGATTTCGACAGCTATCTTTGATTCGTTTTTTTGTGCAGCTATAATTCTATCCGCACCTAAATAAATGTATAATTCTAACCCACCGAAACGTAAAAAAAGTGGGTCATGTGTAATCCTCCATCCCTCTTTTTCTAAAGCAGATTTTACAACTTCATGAAAAATATCCTTTGCAGGCATAATTATACTATTAATTAGCAGACAATATGATTATAAATAAATTTCAATCATAAACTACACAATCTTAAATTCCCTTGATTTTCCATACTTCCATCATCAACCCATCCTTCCACAAAATAATCGATAATATGCTATTGATTGTCCACTGTCAACAGTTCCTGTTTGCGGTAATATTTAAAGGAATATTTAAGAAGATACTTGATAAAATCTGCTCTTTAGTGCATTATGTGCTAATTAGATATTTACCTAATTTACGAACAAACCTAAATCACACTTTATGACATCCTTTAGATAATCAAGCCGGAAACATCTAACCAACTTTAATCTCACAACGATGCTCGAATAAATCAGATAGATATACAATTGTCAGTGGTGCATATGTTTAATTTACACAGTTAAGAGTAGAGAAACGGGATTAAGCAAAAATTAAATGCAAATTATTTGTTTATTTTGATTTTTATAGAACTCGTTTCTCTTTGTTATTTTCTTGAAAGCGCCACGATGAAATACCATGTACTAGAGAAAATTTTTAATAAACACAATGCTGCACCACGCAAATTTGAAAGCTTGGAGCTAGATAGTAATTTTTTGATTTTACATTTATCTAAGCAGGTGCAAAGTTTTGCTTATCATCCTCAAGAGGTAATTTTACAACAAGATGTCCGTCTTGGATTTCCGGAATTTGTTGGGCTTGAAGATGTGATGACATCTATCCTTAAAGGAGAGCAGGAATTATTTGAATTAGAAGGTATTCAGCGAGTTAGTCAAGAAAAAGGTGATTTTTATATAGACATATATATTGTCGGCGAACCGATTGAGAATAGATTAATTATTTTAATTGAAGATGTAAGTAATCGGATGCATCTGGAGCAAAAGTTAAATCAAAGAGTCAATGAAACTAACTTGCTCTCCAGTACTTTAGTTGCTTATAAAAATTACATGGATAAGGTTATCGCGTCAATGGCAGATGCATTGATTGTAACTAGTAAATCCGGAAAAATAAATAGGGTAAATCAAGCAACTGTAGAGTTATTAGGCTATAGAGAAGAAGAATTAATCGGTAAACAGATTTCTTTACTAATAGATGATAATCAATTATTACAAAAAGCGATTCAACAGCGTTCTTTATACAAAAAATATTTTCAAAATGTAGAAGTAGTTTGTCGAACTAAATCAAAAGAAAGAAAATTAATTGCTTTTTCTTGTTCGGTAATTAGCAAGAAAATTAATGGTGTAGAAGATATCGTTTATATTGGTCGAGATATTACTGCTAAAAAGCGTCGTCAGCAGCGTAAAAGCGCTCAGTATGAAATCACCAAAATTTTATCAGAATCAATTGGTGTAAAAGAAGCAATCCCGCAAATTTTGCAGACAATTTGTGAAAGTTTGGGATGGGATTTGGGGGAATTATGGACTCCCAGCCAATATTTAAGTGCCAACCATAAATCTTCGAGCAATTCTGTTTTAAGATGCGTAGAAATGTGGTCATCTCGAAGAGTTGATGTGCGCGAATTTGAAGCCGTTACTTGGCTCACAACTTTGACAAGTGGAATTGGTTTAGCAGGTAAAATTTGGGAAACTCTTTCTCCTTTATGGTGTGAAGATATAGCCAATAATGATATTTGTCCGCGATTAAATCAGGTCGAAAAAACACAATTACACGCAGCTTTTGGTTTTCCCATTTTGCGTGAAAATCAAATTTTAGGAGTAATGATTTTTTTGAGCAGAGAGGTATGCTTTAAAGATGAAGATTTGCTGCAAATGATGGTTTCTATTGGTAGTCAAATCGCGCAGTTTCTACAACGGAAAGAAGCAGAATCAGCACTTTTAGAAAGTGAAGAAAGATATCGCGATTTATTTGAAAATGCTAATGACTTAATTCAATCGGTTAATCCTTATGGACGTTTTTTATATGTTAATCGTGCTTGGACAGAAACTTTAGGATATAGTAAAGCTGATGTGACAAAAATTAACGTATTTGATATTATCCATCCCGATTTTAAACAGCGCTGTCGAGACGTTTTTTATCGCATCATCTCAATCGGTAATTTTGAACATCTTCAAGCTGCATTTTTGACAAAAAATGGTCAAACCATCTTTTTAGAAGGAAATGTTAACTGTAAAATTGTTGAAGGGAAACCAATCGCTATTCGTGCTATATTTCGCAACGTTACTGCTAGAATTTCAGCGGAAAAAGCATTACAACATCAACAACAACAAACTGAACGCTTATTACTTAATATTTTACCAGTTAGCATCGCCAATCGTTTGAAACAAGGAGCCGGTATCATCGCCGATAATTTTGATGACGTGACAGTTTTATTTGCAGATATTGTCGGTTTTACTCAAATTGCGGCTTCGGTGAGTGCTACAACTTTAGTAAGTTTATTAAATCAAATTTTTTCCGTATTTGACCGTCTTTCACTCAAATATGGCTTAGAGAAAATCAAAACCATCGGTGATGCTTATATGGTTGTTGGCGGTTTACCTACAAGAATGGATAACCATCCCCAAGCTGTTGCTTCAATGGCATTAGAAATGCAAGATGCTATGATTGTTTTTAATCAAAGAAATAATTTAAACTTTAGTATTCGCATTGGAATTCATACTGGTTCCGTCGTCGCGGGAGTAATTGGACTGCAAAAATTTACTTATGATTTATGGGGAAATACGGTAAATATTGCCAACAGAATGGAATCTCATGGTTTAGCTGGAAAAATACAAGTGACAGAAGATACTCAGAAACGATTGTGTAAAGATTTTATTTTAGAAAAACGCGGTGAAATTTCTGTGAAAGGAAAAGGTAAAATGACTACTTATTTCTTGATTGGGAGAAAAGGAAGTAGGAAGTAGGGAATCACCTCAAATCAAATATGATAAAAAACCAAATATCCCTGTTGCCCCCTATTCCCTATCTAAACAAATAATCTAACAACTCAAACCGAATCCGGAGCAATTATGACTACACAAACAGCATCAATACCAGAAAATTATCAAGGTCAATTTGGCGAATTTACAATTACCAAGGATGACCGAATCGGGGTAATTATTTATCGTACAGGTTTAATGATAGCTGCACTGTGCTTTGCTATTGGTACGGCTTTAGTATTGCTTAATGATAATTCCAATTTACAAGTACTTACACCATTATATATTGCTTTCAGTCTTGCCCTCGGCGTTAGCTTATTAACCATTCATATTTATATGGTAGAGTTGCACAGACTCTTACAAGTATTTTTGGCAATTGGTAGTATTTCTGCAATTATTTTTGCTTTCTCAAACAGCCAAACTTTAGCAGAAACAGTTTACAATTATCCTTTAACTATATTAGGAATTGGTTTTAGTTTTGCAGCTTTAACGGGTATTTATTTCAAAGAAGCTTTTTGTTTCAACCGTTTAGAAACCAAATTACTTACTCCTATAGTTCCGCTACTGCTTTTAGGACACATGACCAAAATTCTTCCTGTAGAAGTAGAAAAAGCTTTATTAGCAGTTTGGGCTGTATTTTTTCTAATATTTGCAATTCGCAAAGTTGTACAAGCAATTCCCCCAGATATTGGAGATAAATCTGTATTTGAATACTTGAAAAGTCAAAAATTAAAAAAGGTTAAAGGTTAAAGGTTAAAGGTTAAAGGTAATAGATTGTTAATAAATAACTGTCAACTGTCCACTGTCCACTGTCAATTAATCTCCTCTTTTTGGGAATACTAAACCAGTAGGGATGAGGATATAAGGGTGAGAGAAGAACGTGGATATTGGTTGGCTTGGTCGCAAGTTTCGGGAATTGGACCAGTGCTGTTGCAAAGATTATATCAACATTTTGGTTCGCCGAAAACTGCTTGGGAAGCAAATTCTTCTACATTAGGAGAAGTTGAAGGTTTTGGTTATCAAACTTTACAAAAGGTAATCCAACAACGTTCCCAAATAAATCCAGAACAGTTTCTCAAGCAACACGAACAAGATAATCCTAATTTCTGGACACCCGCAGATGCAGAATATCCCCGCTTGTTGCGAGAAACTCCTAGCCCTCCACCCGTGCTGTATTATAGCGGTAAGATAGAATTACAAGAAAATTTAGCACAAAAACCCCTTGTCGCCATAGTAGGAACTCGTCAACCTACAGAATACGGTATCCGCTGGACACGCCGCATTAGTACCGCTTTAGTAGAAAATGGTTTTACGGTGGTTTCTGGTTTAGCAGAAGGAATTGATACCGCTTCTCATTATGCAGCAATTAAAGCTGGAGGGCGTACTATCGCAGCTTTAGGAACTGGTGTAGATATGGTATATCCCGCAAAAAATCGGGAACTATACAAACAAATTTTAAATCAAGGTTTTGTTCTCAGTGAATATCCCGCAAAAACTGCACCTCATCGGACTCATTTTCCCCGACGTAACCGGATTATTGCGGGTTTATCTCGTGCTGTATTAGTTATGGAAGCACCTCAAAAATCGGGTGCTTTGATTACTGCTGACTACGCAAATGAATTTGGTAGAGATGTTTACGCATTACCGGGAAGACTCGATGATTTTTCCTCCCAAGGATGCTTAAAATTGATTTCTCAAGGTGCTAATCCAATTCTCAAGGAATTAGATGAATTACTCAAAATGCTGGGTGCGATTCCTCAAGTTGCGAATACAAGGAATTTAGCATCGGATGTAGAGAAACCATTACCAGATTTAACACCAGAATTACATCGAGTAATGCAAACAATTTCCTCGGAATCTTTACCTTTTGATTTGATTATTCAACAAACCCAAATGCCAGCTTCAGCAGTTTCTAGCGCTTTATTACAATTGGAATTAATGGGGTTAATTTCCCAACTTCCAGGAATGCGATATCAAAGGAATTGACACGGAGGATGCAATGGGAGCAAACTATCGAATTTTTATGGCTAGCTTTGTTGCCTTAGAATAGACGTAAAATATCAAAATTGTTTAGGCGATGAATTCTATAGATAACTTCTCAATGGATGATAACTTGTCAAAAGATGTGATATCTGTGACAGAGTTACACCGTCAACTTAATGACTTACTCAAGCAACTATCGCCGGAAAAGTTACAGGTGCTTGCTGATTTTGCAGGTTACTTGGCAAATGTTGAGAGCGAAGCTGCTACTCAAGAACTTTTGGCAATTCCTGGATTGTTAGAGCGAGTTAAACAAAATCAAATAACCCCTAAAACCGATTACGCAAGCTGGAGAAATCTTCGCTCCGATGTATGAAGTTCTGCTACATCCCGATGTTCAAAAAGTTTATCTCAATGCTGATAAAGCTTTAGCTAAGAAAATAGCCCGATGTTTGGAGCAGTTAGAACAAACTCCTCAATCGCACCCAAATATTAAAGTTCTCAAAGGAGATTATGTAGGTTACTATCGCTACCGAATCGGCGATTATAGGGTCATCTATACAATAGACGATGAATTGGTACAAGTATACATTGTAGCAATCGCTCACCGTAGCGAAGCATATGAATCATGAAGGTGCATTTGTTAACTTCAAAAATTATCTTTCATTCCCCGTAATCGCGCAAAGGTTTGCACCGAATCGTTACTTTTTGCAGCCATTTGTAATGCTGGTTCTTCCCATCTTAAAAAGGGATTGGTGTGTTTTTCTAATCCTAATAATGAGGGAATGGTAGCTTCATTGCGACTACGGTGTGCTTTTACTTGCTCAAATCGCTGCTGAAGTTCCGGGTTTTCACTATCAACAGTTAAGGCAAATTTTAAATTATTCAAAGTATACTCGTGAGCGCACCAAATTCGTGTATTATCAGGCAAATCCCGGATTCTAGTCAGTGAATTTACCATCTGCTGTGGTGTGCCTTCAAACAATCGACCACAACCGCCAGCAAATAAAGTATCACCACAGAATAACTCTCCCGTCTCTCCTGATTTCTCTGGAGGAAAATAATAAGCTATATGAGCGCGGGTATGCCCCGGAACAAACAAAACCTCTGCCGTGCGATTCGAGAAAGAAAGGCGATCGCCATCTTCTAAAAAGACTTGTTGTCCAGGAATTCTACCTTTATCAGCACTTCCACCATAGGCTGTGAGTTGTGGAAACTTCTCAATTAATTGTTGATTACCACCTACATGGTCGTAATGATGGTGAGTATTAAATATTGCCACTAATTCGGCTTGAAGTTCGTGAAGTTTGGTTAAAACAGGTTTTGCTTCCGCTGGATCAACTACAGCAGCAACATTTTGTTTATGATCGTATAACAAGAATATATAATTATCTGAAAGTGCCTTGATGCGAAATACTTGCATAAGTATAGCCTCTAATTTATTCACCCCAGCATCAGTTTAGCGAATTATATTATGTCCGTTAGCATTGGAATTATAGCAAATTTCAGTTGAGTCCAATACACTAAAACCTCACCCCCTTCCCCTCTCCTTAATAAGGGGAGCAGTACGGCGGGATGAGGTAAAATTTCTATTACACCCAAGTGAAAACTGCTATATATACAGCATATTTCATCTTTATGAAGTAGATTCGGACGGGCAGGGATGCCATCCCAGAAGAGCTTTATAAGCAGAGGGAGGCAGAGTTTTTAACCATATATTAATCTGAGTTCGATGTGCAAATCCTTAATTACTGAATCAGAGACTATGGGGTATATGTCGGGTTTTGATGATAACTTCCTGGTGTTACGGATATTTCTCGTAAAAACCCTATTCCCCATTCCCTATTCCCTATTCCCTATATTAAACAAAATTCGCAGAACCAAATAATGGTAAAAACGCATTACTAATCAAAGAACTTTCACCTTCAGTTGTGACTAAAACGTCTAACAAATTACCAGAGACATCATCAAATGACGGTAGAATACCAATAATTTGTTTATCAGAAACTGAAGTCAAAGTAACCAATTCATCCCCAATTTTAACGCTGGTATTACTCAAATCTCCACCAAAGTTTTCGCCACCAATAATAAATAAATTACCACCTGTAGCAGGCGCTCTCCAAGGGAAAATATCATAAGCAGTAGCACCACTGACAGTAATATCATTGGGAGTTGAAACATCTATTTTACTGCCACTTAAGTTAATCCCTACTATAGCTCCTCCGGGACCTGTTAATATATCTAAGGCTTTGGATTGGGGATCTAAAACTTCTTGGTTGACAACTTGGGTACCATCGCTCGATAAAGTGACATTGAATGATTCCCCATTCCACTTTTGAGTAATTAAATTACCTCGCATTTGTCCACCGAAGGTATTTGCGCGATATTCATCAATACCGTTAGTAGATGCGGGAAAAGTTGTTAATGGTGCAGTGTAAACCCCTGGAATACTCGGTTCTTTGTCGCTGTAGTAAACGTTCTGACGAGGATCTTCTTGTCCGCGATTTCGATTTGGATGACCGTAATACCGATTTTCTACAATTAGATTTAATTCATCTGGTGCATTTTTAACGGGAATTTGGGTTGTAGCGGAAGTCGAGACATCCCCAAATCCACCATTCGGACCATTATCTGTAGCATACATTAATCCTTGAGTACTCCAAACTAAATCAAAAGAATTACGTAGACCACTAGCATATACAGATACATCAACTCCAGGAACTACCTTGGCAACATCTCCAAATACCTGACTGATTGCGGGGTCGAATGTTAATCCTTGTGGAGGCTGAAAATCAGCAGGTAATTGATATTTAATTTCACCGTTGAAATCAGGTTTGCTAATTTCTGCTTTTAAAATCGCAGCAGCAAATGGTGATTCAGGAATTCCACCAATTTTAGCTGCCGGTATACCTGCATTTGTATTACCACCAACCGCAATATATAGATTACCTTCGTTGTCAAAGGTCATACTATTAACACCGTGGTCGTGATTGGAAACTGGTAATCCAGTGATTAATGGCTGAATGGTAGAAAATAGTGGTCCTTCTAATATTGATACCTGTCCGCTGTAGGGAGATAATTCAGTGACTGGAAAATCTGAACCTCCATTTCCATAGAGCTTGTTATGGGATACATAAATAGTAGGAGAATCAGAGGTATCGTATGGGTTAAATGCGATACCTAATATATTATTATTCGATACTCCTTTTAAGGTGTTTATAGTTTGAGTATTGATGACGTTGTAATTTTGATCAAAAGTATATACTTTAATTTCACCCGAATATGAACCAACATACAATCTATGGTCTGGTCCCCAAGCTGCTGCTGTTGGTTGGGACATCGTTGCAACTGTTTTTTTGTTAAAGTCAATAGAAACGATATCGTCATCACCAACAAAAACTGGAATGTTAGGCAAGTTGAGGCTATTGTAGTCATTATCAAGACTACTGATAGTATGTAGAATATTTACAGTTTGATTTCCCTGTGTAAGATTATCATCTACAGCCTTAACAGTTATGGTTTGAGGTATATTCCAATTATTTGCAGTAAAAGTAATGCTATTAATACTTGTGGTGATTCGGTCATTCAAACTTAAGTTTATAGTGACATCAGCAGTTGGTTGACTATTTAAAATTACGGAATAACTATCTCCTGAAGTGTCACCCTCAACTACAGAAGTATTACCATCTGTTTGCTTGAAAATAACTTGAGGTCCGGTGAGAGAAATAATTTCAAGTGCAGAAATTTTAGCGTTATCCACACTAGCATTAAAGTCTAGATTCAAAAAACCATCAGTAACATTTACATTATTAATCGAGTAGACATAAGCTGAATCTTTTCCAGGGAAAAAAGCATTTTTAGATTTAGCAAAAATATCTAAATCATCAAGGAATTTTTCTCCTTCTACAGATACATCAAATAAACGTTGATTAAAATCATTGAAATAAATTTCTGCAAAATGTAGATTAACTTTGTAGTTACCATCGATTACAGGAATGTCATATCCCAGATTTTCAGCCCAACGTTCTGTCTGATAAAGTTTATCTTCCTCTGTTTTAAAAATATCTGCATTGGTAGAATATGTAAGACCTCCATCAAAATACTGGTCAGCTTTCCACAAATTACCGTTTGTATCTGTATAAGCAGTTCCCCCAGCGTTAATACGAATAATATTTGATGTAGGATTTGGTTCTGGATTTGGGTCGGGATCTGGATTTGGGACTGAACCGCCAATAATTTCAATCGCTGCTAACTTTGCATTATCAGAATTAGTCAGAAAATCTAAATTTAAGGTTCCATCGCTGACGGTTACATTAAAAGATTTATCTAAGGCAATATTTTTACCACCTGCTTGTGTAAAAATGTCAAGGTCATCAAGAACCAATTGACCTTCGGCAGATAAATCAAAACTTCTTTTAGCTGGACTATCCCAATACAGTTCTACAAACTTCAGAGTTACTTTATAATCACCATTTGTGACTGGGACAGCATAAGATAAATTTTTTGTCCAGCGTTCGGTTTGATATAATTTATCGTCTTCGGTTTTGGATATACTCGCTTTACTCGAATATTTGCTACCTCCAGTAAAATACTGGTCAGCACTCCACAAATTACCGTTTACATCTGTATAAGCGTTTCCACCAGCGTTAATGCGAATAATGTTTGGTGTGGGGTCAGGATCTGGATTTGGGTCGGGGTCTGGATTTGGGTCAGGATCTGGAGTTGAAGCAGATTGAATTTGTATTATTTGCACATCAGAAAGTAAACCTGTATTCCCTTCTGAATCTTTAGCAACTGCGACAATATGATTTATTCCTCCCTCACTTTTAGATTTTTTGAGGGTAATTGGAATATCAACAAAACCGTTTAAACCAATAGTTGTAAAGTTTTCCTCTACTCCTATAGCTGAGTTTGCTTCAAAAGGGTCAATTTTGAAACCATCATAATCATCAAGAAATAAACCTGCTTCAACAACCAGTAATGCAACTTGCTCCCCAGGATTACCAGAAATTCTGACTGTTTGATTGAGTTCTGAAACTACCGTGGGTAAAGAAGATAGACCTAAAACTTCAACTGTAAGTTTGGGAGGTAAATTAGATTTAATTACAGCTTGGGAGCCATCTAAAGTACCGGGAATTCTGTAAGTTTGTCCGGTATATGTGGCATTATTATCAAAATCTACAGTAATTGTTGATCCTGTTAATTCCAATCCCGATACACTTGCAGAATCTTGTGGACCTGGTTGAGGTAAACCCCTAACACTTGTAGGATCTACATCAGCAGAGAAAGTAAATGTTTCACCTGGGTTGAAATCATTAAAGTATATTTCTAATGCATCATAACCATCGTCACGAAGTTTAATAAAATTACCCGATACTAGCCCGGTTCCTCCCTGACTATTAGGGGTAAAACCTTTAGCAACCGGGTCCCCTGCAACACCATCAGGGTCGAATACTAAATCTGGAAAAATACTAGTACTCAAATCGATAGTAACTTTATTTATCTTTTCACCGTTGGTTGAATTATTTTTAATAACAAAACTACCATTAAGATAAGTACTATTATTGATATTATTGCCGCTAGGATTAATTATAAATAATGCTTTTGTAGTGCTTGTATTTGCATTTTGTTCTGCCATTTTTTCCTCTAATTGATTTCTTACTATTGTTTATATTGAAAATCAGCCGGAATATAATCTCCCGACAAAAAACATGAAAAACTATCGTTAACTACGGAATTAAAACTAGAAACTAAGCATTACAAGCATGAAAATCTTGTAATTTATTATTCGCCCAACTTAGCTATCTCGCACTGATTTAGATAAATCAAAATACGAGATATTAGTACGCGATAAATATTTCAAACTTCTTGCTTAAATTTATTACATAAAACTTGAGTTTTTAGATTCCGAATGTAATATGAATAACGGATATGTAAAGCGCGATTGCAATAGTACCTTCGTTGATTGACTTACGGTAACAATTATGTATAACTAGTATTTATACTGCTTTATTACTAAAATCAGAATATATCTAATGCATAATCTGACTATTATTTTGCTCTAAAAAGCTCGTGAAATTTGAAACAAGTAAGTTGAAATTTTTTATCCTTTGTCAAAAGTATTGATGATGCTGGATGAGTGAACAAATTTCTGGTGGAAAGTCAGTAATTCCGATTTTGGGTTATTGTATATTGTTAGACTCATCCAAAAAATAGGTTTTAAGTTATTTCGCTCTAGACAGGAAAAGAAGTTGTAAATTTTCCTTTGGTATTTGCGATTTTACTAATTTTCTTAGTTACCCTCCCAAACCATCGATTTGCTTTAGTTTGAAAACTAGGTGCTTTCAGAAGTAAAGGTTTTTGTTCTGGTTGTTTAAGAAAGCGGTAATTTAAAAAGATATCTTTAAAAGGAATATCAATATCTTCTCCTTGAGACAATCTGGTGAAATCAATTGATGCATAACCCATATAGTGAATCCAATGAATTGGTTTAAGTCCCTGTTGGTTAAATAAAACGTTATCAATCACAACAAATGGATCTGCATTAGCACAGTTAGCACATCTATCCTGAGCATTAGGGCTAAGGGTAAAATTGAACTGTGAGCGATTGGATCTAAGTGTCATATAGTTAAACAAGAAAGCATCATCCCACCAAGCTTGACCGTTTACCCAATCAGCTTCATTCTCTTGAGTTATCCGCTTGAGCAATATATCTAACTCTTGAGCATTGAAAATTCCCCGTTTCGAGCCAAAAAAGCTAGAACAATGCAGCTTAGACTGTATTTCAGCTTGCGTAAATATACCAGTGGCTGCAATTAAGGGAATATTTAATGCTGCATTAGCTTGAGATTTAGTATGTTCCCAATCATCAAAAACGAAATCATAAGTCTGTAACTTTTCTTGAACATCTTTAAGCGGTTTCATCGCTAAACTGTCTGCATCAAAAAAGACAAACTGCTCAAAAGGACCATCAAAAGCTACAAACTTCCGATGTAGTTTTCCTGCATACCAACGGGGGTGGAATTGCTGAGTTTGTCGGGCTTCTGGATGAACGTTCGCAAACTGACGAGCAAACTGTTCCCAACGGTCTATTGAGGACTGATCCTCAAATAAAGTAACCTTAGGGCGGGAATCAATTTCTTGCTTAACTCTACTTAAACGATTGTCAAAAGGAATTACACAAACAGGAATATCATAGCCTACATTAGCTTCAATACTGTTTAATAGTGCAACTAGCTGATCAAATACTACATCATTGGCAAGGGTGTAAATACCAAAAGTTTTCATACCTAATTCTGTTTTTTAGATCAATATCTTATGAATTATTTCTAACAGACCCTATGTGAAAAATGGATATACATAATGTAAATATTACGTAATTTCTGTGAATACTATGTAAAGTCTCTGTAATCATTTGTACGCAAAAACACGTTGTAGCCAATACTTCGTAAATAGTGTTAAGTAATACTACTTACTAGCAATACTTAGGTTATGGGTGATTGCTGACGCATTATCCTGAGTGGCTTCGGACTGCCATATTACTACTTACGCATTCAATATAACCGTAGTAACACTTAACTAAATATATAATCCTTTAGGCTTTTGTAGAACTATCAGTAAATTCGCTCTAGGATAAGTAGTGGATGTGAAGTTAGACTGTGACTCGTATTTTTATATAATAAAAATGGATTGAAATGCCGTTTTTATCTAAATGAAGTTGCAAAACTTCGCTGAAATTGACAGGGGTTTCTACTAATATTATTGATTTGATCTCTTTCTAAGCTGAATTGTTGTGGGGAACCGTGCAAAGTAAAAAACAACCAAAAATTTCCATAATTGTTAGCGATTTATCCAGTGCTGGTGCGGGTAGATGGGGAGGTGGTGGAGTGCGTTCGTTTTTACTTGCCCAAGCATTACGAAAGCTTGAATATCAAGTGGAAATTTTAGGATTTGTATTCGGCGATCAACCAGCGGTAATTTCTCAATCTGAAATTCAGGTTTGTAGTTTCAATGGTTATAATTATCCGCGATTTATATCATCGGCTGCGAAACTTTTGCAGAAAATTGATGGTGATATTATTTATGCAATGAGACCGAAAGCTACTACTTTTGGTTTATCGTTATTAAAAAGATTAAAAACTCGTAAACCTGTAATTTTAGATATCGATGATTGGGAATTGAGTTGGGTTGGTGGAGAAAAATGGCAATATAACCCTTCTTTGAAGCAGTTTGGTAGAGATGTGTTGAAATCGGAAGGTGCTTTGAGATATCCAGATCATCCACTGTATTTAAAATGGATGGAAAATATGGCTCACAAAGCTGATGTAATTACCATTCATACTCAATTTTTACAGAAAAAATTTGGTGGGGTTTATATCCCAAATGGTAAAGATACTTCACTTTTTAATCCCGAACTTTATAACTCTGAGGAAAGTAAAAAGCGGTATGGACTTTCTGACTATAAAATACTCATGTTTCCCGGTGCGCCAAGACCTTATAAAGGAGTAGAAGATGTTTTAATAGCTTTAGATAAGTTAAATGATTCTACTTTAAAATTGGTAATTGTCGGTGGTAGTCCCTATGATGATTATGATGCTCAATTAAAGGAAAAATGGGGACGTTGGATAATTCAACTACCAAAATACCCATCGGATAAAATGCCAGATATTGTTGCAGCTGCGGATGTAATTGTTGTTCCTCAACGAGATACCCCGGCAGCTTTAGCTCAATTTCCTTTGAAATTAACAGATGGAATGTCAATGGCAAAACCAATTTTAGCAACCAGAGTAGGCGATATTCCAGATATTTTAGGAGACGCTGGTTATTTAGTTGATTCTAGTAGTCCAGAACAAATAGCTGATAAGATTGAGTTTATTTTCCAGAATTTTACAGAGGCTATTGAAAAAGGTAAAATAGCTAGAGAAAGATGTATTAAATACTATAGTGTAGATACAATGGCGAATATCCTATCAGACCTAGTTCTAAAACTATAAGCCTTAGATAACCAATATGTTGCTACATAATTTTTATATTAATCATTATGAAATATGCCAATTGTTCGTTATCAATTATGGTTATACCTACGGACATTCCGTTTATTATGCACACTATCCCCCATTTAGTAGGCACATATAACTATCCATTTCTAAAGCGCGTACTCATGATTGATACAGTTACTTTATCAGGAGACAAGTTACTCCGTTCTGGAATTGGTAGAATCGAACAATTATAGGAATACAGAAAAATGTGGTCAGAAGAGTTGCTTATTCAGCTAGCTTTTCTTTCATCATTCCAAGTCAGAGTAATTAGTTTTATGAGTTGATATATTTTATATATTGAAATGTCACAAAAAGTTCTTTTCTCTCAGTTTGCAACAAAGTATCCTTTCTTAATTATTATTTCAATTATTTTAGGATTTTCTGGTGCTTTATTTAATGGAGTGAGTACAACATTAATTGTACCAATTATTTTAAAGATAGTTGGTCAAGAAGTCGATTTAAGTAAGGCTCCATCGTTGATTAAAGCGATTATGTACCCTTTCGATAATATTGACGAAAATTATCGAATATTAGCGATGTCAGCAGCAATCATACTTGCTTTACTTTTTAAAAATGCTGCCACATATGCGAGCGCTTTGACTGCTGGTTCTCTCAACAGAAAGCTATCCTCAGAAATGCGGAAAGATGCAATTAATATGTTAATGACGGTAGATATAAATTTCTTTGCTAAGAGTAAATTGGGCGATTTAATGAATCGCTTTAACGGTGAGATTCCTAGAACAACAAGTTCATTAAGCAATTTTGTTCGCTTAGTCACTCTTTCGATAACAATATTAGTTTTCTTGGGTATATTATTATCTATCTCTTGGGAGCTAACTATTTGTTCAACAATTCTCTTGTCATTAGTTACTCTTGGATGTCAATTACCTATTTCTCGATCTAAAAATTAGGTCAAGAAATTTCAAATGTAGCGAAAAATTTGACCAACAAAGTTATTGAAAGTATTTCCGGAATTCGGGTTATTAAAGCAAATGCTAACGAGAATATAACTGAAGAGGAAATTAATCATTTGATTGCGAGAAAGGAAGATGCTGAATATAAATCCCAACTATATTCTGAGATGATAGCTCCAATTAGTGAATTTGTTGGCATTGTTTCTTTAATTACCATTGTTTTTATTGCCAGAGCTATATTTGCAGATAGAATTGCCTCTTTCTCGGCAATATTATTAACGTATTTATTAGTTTTAATGCGATTGTTACCACTTATATCGCAATTAAATAACTTGCGTAGTAATTTTGCAAAAAATTCATCTGCGGTAGATTTAGTCATCGATTTTTTGAGTCGCGAAAATAAACCTTTTATGGGAGATGGCGAAATTCAATATACTGCATTAAAGGAAAAAATTGAATTTAAAGACTTGACATTTGCTTATCCAGGATATGAAAATCAAGTTATTAAAAGTGTGAATTTGTCTATACCAAAAGGGACAACTTTAGCATTAGTTGGTGGTTCTGGTGCGGGTAAATCGACCTTAGCAGATTTACTTCCAAGGTTCTACGACGTTAGTTCTGGTTGCATAATGATTGATGGAATAAGCCTGCAAGATTATGACCTTAAGTCATTGCGGATGAAAATGGGAATTGTTAGTCAAGATACTTTCTTATTTAATGACACCGCACGTGCAAACATTGCTTATGGAAGACCTGATGCTACTGAAGATGAAGTTATAAAAGCAGCACAGCGTGCAAATGCTTATGAATTTATTATCAAATTACCCCAAGGTTTTGACACTATAGTCGGCGATCGCGGGGTGATGTTATCAGGAGGACAACGACAACGCATCTCCATTGCTCGTGCATTGCTGCGAGATCCAGATATTTTAATTCTTGATGAAGCCACTAGCGCATTAGATACGGTTTCAGAAAGATTGGTACAGCAAGCCATCGACGATTTAAGTCGCGATCGCACTACATTAGTGATAGCCCACCGCCTATCCACAATTCAAAAAGCCGATCAAATCGCGGTAATGGAACAAGGAAGGGTTGTTGAAGTAGGTACCCATGAAGAACTTCTGAGTAAAGGTGCTTATTATTCTCGATTGTACGAAATGCAATTTCATGGAGAAAAATCAAAGCCGCTTCAAGACGATGAAGAACTAAACTGCCTTGCTGATTAGTATCTGGCAATTAAACAATATCGTAACTAAAAATCATGCAAATGTTAAATAGAAAAAAAATCGCATTTTATTATCCTTATTTTACTGGTGGGGGAGCAGAAGCTGTAGGGCTATGGATGATACAGGCTTTAATGGATAAATACGACATTACACTTTTTACTGTTGGCTCCATTAATATTCAGAAACTGAACTCAATGTATGCAACTAATATATCAACCGAGAATATCCAAATTCATCAGCTTGTTCCCAAATATTTAACTAATATTTGTTACTTTTTGATTGCGAATAGCCAACATTTTCGGCATTTTTTCTTACATCTATTATTACGTGAATTTAAAAAACATTGTCATCTATATGATTTATCCATGTCTGGCTACAATGCTATTGATATGGGACAAAAAGGAATTCAATATATTCATTGGATAAAAGTTTTTGAAGAAATTAAGTTTTATCATAAACTATCCAATTTTTCTGAGGAATCATTGCGTCAAAATATCTCTTTAGTTAATTCAGAAAAGATTTCCAATTCGGTCAAAAAAGCCTATGGTATTGATGCGACAATACTTTTTCCTCCAGTTGTTATTCCCGTCCAATATATTCCGTGGGAGGAAAAAGAAGACTCATTTATTTGTAGTGGTAGAATCGTCAAGGCAAAAGAACCACATCGCGCGGTAAAAATACTCAAACGAGTTCGCGAAGCTGGTTTTGACATTAAATTACATATCACTGGTGGTGGTGGTGCTATCTACGGATGGCAATACAAGAGAATGATTAACAAACTGGTGGCAGAAAATTCTTCTTGGATTACTTTACACCAAAATCGACCTTATCAAGAGTATGTAACGCTTCTGAGTAGATGTAAATATGGTATTCATTATAAAAAAGAACCATTTGGAATATCAATCGCAGAAATGGTTAAAGCAGGTGCTATTCCATTTGTACGTAGTATAGGTGGTCAGGTGGAAATAGTTGGCGCTCACAATCAGGAATTATTGTTTAATTCTGAGGATGAGGCAGTTGAAAAGATAATTGCAATCCTCAAGGATGAAAATCAGCAAAAGCAATTAATAGCATCTCTTGAAGATCGAAAGTATTTATTCTCAACCGAAAAATTTATATCAGATATTCAGGGTGTTGTTGATACATACTTTCAAAATAGTTTGGCTGTAGATACAGCTATAGCATAATTATATTTAGTATTTGATCGTGAAAAAAATTCTTAGTTGTCATGTAATTGATCCTACAAATATTGGTGATTTATATTCGGCTCCATCACATTATTTTGATTTCCCCGGCTATCAAGTTGAACCCCTCGATATTCGTCATATTACTCCTGAAAATATTGAGGGTAAAGATGTAATTGTTGGAGGTGGAGGGTTGCTCTTTACTCGATTCCATGATTCATTTCAGAAGCTAGTAAGGCATAAAAAGCATAGTAAGCTTATTTCATGGGGAATTGGACAACAAATCTATGGTACCAATAAATTTGATGAGGTTAAAAACTTTGATTACCAACCATATATTCAGGGATTTGATTTAGTTGGAATCCGCGATAGTGATTATTTAGAGAATTGGGTTCCATGTGTAAGTTGTATGCATCCTAGCTTTGATAAAAAGCGAGATATTAAACATGAATTTGTGGTTTTTTCTCACAAAAAGTTTCAACTCAACTTTCCCAAATTGCCAACTATGACCAATAATCATCGAAGTATTGATGAAATTTTTGATTTTCTCGGTTCTGGAGAAACTATAATCACCAGTTCATATCATGGTGCTTATTGGGGAACACTGTTAGGAAGAAAAGTACTAGCATTTCCTTTCAGTGGTAAATTTTATACTCTGAAGCATTTACCAGTTATCTACCCAGTCAAAAAATGGTTTCAAGATAAATTCAAAGTTTCCATATTCAATAAAACATTATTTGAATCACCCTATGAAGATAAATTTCTCTGCAATCAAGATAATTGGAGAGATTATCTGAAAGATTGTCGTGCTTATCCAAATAGTCTTCAGGAAAATCGCGATCGCAATCTCTGGTATTACTCAAAAGTTATGAAATTATTGGCAAGCTAATCCAGATGCTTGGTATGAAGCAAAAGACGCGATCACAGAAGCCAGACAAATTATATTATATAAACTTAATTTAATCTCATGGCTCTCAAGTTATGTCAAGAAGTTTGATTAATTGTTAACAAAATTTTCATAATATCCAATACAAAAAATGTGGCTACAAGAAATTACTGTTTACGAAAAGATGATGGAGAATTAAATGACTGAAGATCTTTATATACTTGCCAATGATGTCGTTTTTGACCAATTGATAGCTTTACTCAATTCTATTGAAGTGAATACGGGTAATAAATATTCTGTTTCTATTATTCCTTATAAGGAATGAGTGGAACTTACGATCTCGGATACGCTGTTTATGATATGTATGATTTGGGTGAATTTGAACAAAAGGGTTCTGTTCGTACTAAATATGGCGATCGCCAGCAATATTTAAATGCAGTCAAATCTCTACAAAACTCGGGAATTCAGGTTCATGCGGATACGGTATTAAATCACCGTATTGGTGGTGATGATACGGAAATTGTCAAAGCGACACCTTTTTCTTAGGGAGATAGATAAAATCCTAAAGGTGGGATGAAGGATACCCCTGAAGACGGTGTACCAATACTGTACTAGTCGAAAGCCCCATTCTTACGTTATGCCCCTAACTTTAAAACCTAAAATTTGAGCGCAAAAATCATTTTTTCTTTCAAATTTTAATCTGTGCGAAGCTAAAACCCCCATTGATACGTTGGAAAAAACTTCACCTTAACAGGGGTAGAGTTAGGAGTTAGTACCACCGGAGTTAGTAGATAGTGGTTAGTAGTCAACTGTCAACTGTCAACTGTCAACTGTCCACTGTCAACTGTCAACTGTCAACTATGAACAAAATTAAAATTGGTATGATGAGCAGTTATAGCGCTTTAGATAATAGAAGCGATTGGCTGTGGCAACAAACTCCTGAAAACTTTGGTGCTTGGGATAATATTCAACTGATTGCAACACATCCAAAACCAGATTTTTTGTTGATGTATAATTACACAAGTTTTCCTACATCACCGCAGAAAAATTTACTGTTTTGGAAGAACAAAAAAGCACAAGCTAAATATGATAAAGCACAGAGATTATTCCAAGAAAAATTACGAGAAATACCCAAAGAAAGGATAATTTATCTGTTAAGGGAACCACCTTTAGAAGAAGTGCTTGAAAAAATAAAATGTGTTATCAAATCGCTCAAAATTACTGTAGTTACGTTTCTGGGCCCGATGATTATGCACCAAATCCGGATTATATGCCAGCAATTTGGTATTACTCTAATTCATTCCGAGAATTAAATGAAATGCCACCACCAGGGAAGGATAGACCTTTGAGTTGGGTGACATCTGGTATCAATCGCACCGAGAATCATCGTAAGCGTTTGGCATTTTTAAAAATGTTACGAGATAGTGAATTAGAACTCGATTTATACGGACGTGATTTACCAGATTGGGCAAAAGGAAGTGGAGAACTTGGTAATAAATGGTATGGGATGGCACCTTACTATTACAATTTATCAGTGGAAAATTATGCTGATAATGATTGGTATGTTAGTGAAAAGCTTTGGGATGCTTTATTAGCCTGGTGTTTACCAATTTATTATGGTGGTTCTGCTGCTGATAAATTATTACCTCCGGGTAGTTTTTTAAGATTACCAAGTTTGGATGAGAAAGGATTTGATTATATCAAAGAAATCACCTCTACCCCTGATGCTTGGTATGAAGCAAAAGAAGCAATTGCAGAAGCCAGACAAATTATTTTACATAAATTGAATTTAATTTCATGGCTCTCAAATTATGTCAAAAAGTTTGATTAATTGTTAACAAAATGTTTATAATCCCCAAGACAGAAAAGGTTACTACAAGATTATGGAGAGTTAAATGACTGAAGGCATCTATATACTTGCTAATGATGTGGTTTATGACCAATTAATAGCTTTACTCAATTCTATTGAAGTGAATGTAGGTCAAAAATATCCTATTTCTATTATTCCTTATGATGACCGTTTAGAAAGAATCCAGGAGGAAATAAAATATAGAAACAATGTAGAAATATTTACAGATACTTCAGCTATTAAACTTTGGAAAGACTTTTGTACGGAAATTTGGCAAGCACATCCAGATGCTTTCAAAATTTGGCAGGAAAAAGGAATTTCCGGATTGTATCGGGAGGGAACTCATCACAGATTTGGCGGTTTTGAAGGTGTTTTTGATAAGTTCATATACTTAGATGCTGACATTCTAGTACTCAATTCACTAGATTATATATTTGAACAATTAAATCGAAATGATTTTGTCGTTTATGATTTTCAGCATAAAGATTTGAGTCATGTATACAATGTTAATTCTGATAAACTCCTAAATATTTTTCCACAATCTCGGCTTGATAGCGAAATATTTTGTTCTGGTTTTTATGGCACAAAAAAAGGTTTGTTTGATGCCGAAAGACGAAACTATCTATTATCAAAATTGCAGGCTGGGGAAGCAGAAATATTATACAAGAGCGCTCCAGACCAAACAATCCTTAACTATATGGTCATGGGTTCTTCTGTTTCTAGCTACAATTTTTCTCATCACTTACCAGAAACTGAAATAACAGGTTGTTGCGTAACTTCACCTCATTTTGAAGAACGTAATAATGTCGTATATGACAGAGAAAAACGCTTAACTTATCTGCATTATATCGGTTTATCTGCTAACCTATTTACCCGCCTTTGTAATGGAGAAAATATCGATTTTCCTTACCGCGAAACTTTCTTACATTATCGCTATTTACACGAACCAGAACAGCGACCTAAATTTACTACAAAACCGAAAGCTTACAACGCACCACCAAGTTTTACTACAAGAGTTTTAAGAAAATTAGGATTAAAAATTGGAGTATAACCAAATGAAAACTAGAGGAATTTATATCATTGCGAATGATAAAGTATGTGACCATGCCATTACCTTACTTAATAGCATTCGCTTACACGACAAAGAAACACCCATTGTGATGATTCCTTATGATGATAATTATCACAAAATCGCGCACATTCTTGATAAATATTATGGAGTAGGTGTTTACGAAGATTTAGAATTTATTGACCGCTTGTCTAAGAAATTATACGAAACATTTGGCGGTAAATTCTTCGCTCGTCCCAATCAATTTCGCAAACAAGCTTGTTGGTTTGGTCCCTTTGATGAATTTTTGTATATCGATACAGATATTGTCGTCTTTGAAAAAATTATTGATAACCTCAACTATTTAGAAGATACCGATTTTATTTGCTGCGATTATCAGCATCTTGGTGGACTCACAAATGTCTTTAGTCCCAAAGTATTAGAAGAAAACATATTTACAGAAAACGAAATTAAAGACATATTTAACGGCGGTTTTTGGGGTTCTAAAAAAAACCTGATATCTGAACAAGATTTGTATGAAACTTTCGCAGAATGTGCAGCGCATCCAGAATACTTTGATTTCTCCGAAAAAACTTCCGATCAGCCAATCATTAATTATATGTTGCTCAAGCGGATTCCTAACCGCTTCAATATAGTTCGTAGACAAGGTAAAGCACCGGGGAATTGGGGAGGAACATCCCACTTTGTATCTGAAGGACACAAACTTATTGATCCAACAGTCAATCAACCCTTACAATACCTACATTGGGCGGGTATTCGCATCGAACCCGGTTGTCCTTACTGGGAAATTTGGGAACATTATCGCAACTTGAACCCCCAATTACCCCCACCAGTATTTCCAGAGAAACCCAAACAAACCTCTTGGCAAAAAACGATGAATGAAGCTAAATCATTTTTGCGTTCGTTGAAGAACTAAAAATATCTAAACTTAACTTTGACAATCAGAAGTCGGGTTTTTAGGTTAGTTTGTAAGTCAGTTTGTAAGTTAGCTTGTAAATTAAATATTTGTTAGAAAAGACAATAATCGTAAAAACCCGACTTCTTAACCAAATTACTGCATAACTAAATGGTATTTTTGTCTATTACTCTTTAAGAGATATAGTCAGTTTGTACAAATACAAAAAATACCGCAAATGTCAAATATCAACGGTACGATAATGCAGTATTTCCATTGGTATATTCCCAATGATGGAACGCTGTGGGATGAGGTAAAGACGAGAGCGAAAGAGTTAAGTCAGGCAGGTTTTACTGCTATGTGGCTTCCACCTGCTTATAAAGGTATGGGTGGAACTTATGATGTAGGATACGCTGTTTACGATATGTACGATTTGGGTGAATTTGAACAAAAAGGTTCTGTTCGGACTAAATATGGCGATCGCCAGCAATACTTAAACGCAGTAAAATCTTTACAAGCTGCGGGAATTCAAGTTTACGCGGATACAGTATTAAATCACCGTATTGGTGGTGATGATGCGGAAATTGCCAAGGCAACACCTTTTAATCGCGGAGATAGCTAAACCCTAAAGATGGGATGCGAGATATCAAATGCTACACCCATTACAAGTTTCCCGGTAGAAAGGGTAAGTATTCTCAGTTTGAATGGCATTGGTGGCATTTTGATGCAGTTGATTACGATGAATACACTCAAGATTCCAATACTATATACCTACTCGAAGGTAAGGTATTTGATGATTATGTTGCTTTGGAAAACGGTAATTTCTCTTACTTGATGGGATGCGATTGCGATTTTCAAAGTAAAGAGGTACAGGATGAAACTATTAATTGGGGTAAGTGGTATCTCGATACAACTGGTGTTAATGGCTTCCGTTTAGATGCTATCAAACATATTTCATCATGGTTTTTCCCGATATGGCTCTCGGAAATGGAACGTCACGCTGGTAAAGATTTATTTGTCGTCGGGGAATATTGGCATAATGATATTAGTACTCTACATTGGTACATTGATGCAGTACAAGGTCAAATGTCGGTTTTTGATGTACCCCTGCACTATAATTTCCACTATGCGAGTAAATCCGGACAAAGCTACGATATGCGCCGGATTTTAGATAATACATTGATGCAGCAGCGTCCTACTCATGCGGTCACTTTTGTCGAAAATCACGATTCACAACCGTTGCAGGCTTTAGAAGCACCCGTAGAACCTTGGTTTAAACCTTTAGCCTATGCATTGATATTACTACGTCAAGAAGGCTATCCCTGTGTATTCTATGCTGATTACTACGGTGCGGAATATGAAGACTATGGAAGAGATGGCAATCGCTATCCGATTTATTTAGTTTCCCATCGTTGGTTAATTGATAAATTTCTGTATGCGCGTCAAAATTTTGCCTATGGTTATCAGTATAATTACTTTGACCATTGGGACATTATCGGTTGGACTCGATTGGGTAATCAAGAACATCCCAAAGCAATGGCAGTAATTATGAGCAACGGTGCGGGAGGAAGTAAATGGATGGAAGTGGGTAAACCCAACGCTAAATTTTACGACTTAACCGAACACGTTAAAGAAACAGTTTATACCAATGAATGGGGTTGGGCTGAATTCCGCTGCAATGGGGGTTCTGTATCTGTGTGGGTGGAAGAATAAATCGAAGTTAGGAGTTGGGAGTTAGGAGTTAGGAGTTAGGAGTTAGGAGTTAGGAGTTAGGAGTTGGGAGTTAGGAGTTGGG
>JAAUSO010000208.1 GCA_012033205.1 Richelia sp. SL_2_1
CCTAACTCCTAACTCTTAACTCCTAACTCCTAACTCCTAACTCCTAACTCTTAACTCCTAACTCCTAACTCCTAACTCCTATTCCCTCCCACGCTGCTTGAAAAAAGTCTAATTCGCACAACATTGCATATCTATAAGCAGAAGCAACTGTTGCGGTATTACTAGCGTGGGTATCAAGAAGATTTGCTAATTGTTCCGTTAAAGGTTGAAAATCCGAACTGCTGTAAGTACGAATCCAGTCTGCATATTGATGATTGGGAATACCATCTCTGGCTAATTCTGTACCTAAAAAAGCATATAAAGTCATACAGGGAGACATCGCAGCAGCAATTAAACCAATATCACCACCCCAAGCAGTTGCGAGTAGAAAATCTGTGTAACGACGAGTTGTATTACCCGGTTGCTGTACCTGTAAATCCACATCCCACTCGCGAGCATAACTTTGATGTAGCTGCAATTCTTGCAATACTCCACCAGCTAGATGATGAAACGTAGTAAACACAGAAAAATCTGGTGATTTAGCAGCAGCAATACTATAAGCACGAGCAAAAGATTTTAAGAAAAAAGCATCTTGTCCCACATAATAAGCGAATTTCTGCCGTTCTAAATTACCACTAGCAATTCCTTGAACAAAAGGATGCTGCAAACAACATGAAGCTAAATCGTGATTATCTTTCCACAATCGATCAGAAATAGACATTTTACAGTTGACAGTTGACAGTTGTTAAGTACTTACGCAAAATTATTTATATAATTACTCGTGAGTTATATAAGGCTCCCCTCTTCCCTTTTCCCTCTTCCCTCCCTAAACGAAATGTTTAATTTATTTTGCACGAGTACTTATTTATTTCTCTTCATCTCCCCATCCCCTTCCTTGTCTCCGACTTAAAACGGTAAAAACTGAAGCAAGACGGAACCAAGACTTCCCACAAAGTCCATTAAAGTGGGTTTAGCTGGACGTACTTTTCCTTCTACGGGCGCTTGTATTTCTACAATAAAAGCCTGTGCTGTCTGTAATCCAGTAGTATCTTTCTGGGATGTAAACAACTTTTCTGCAACTTGAGCATCTTGAAAAGCACCTTTGCTATCCAACATATGATAGCGAGCAATACCGCGAGCCAAATAAGCTCCTGCATAATCGGGTTTAACTGCAATCGCTTGATTGAAATATTCTGTTGCTTGCTGTAAATTACCTTTTTCTGCTGAAGCTACACCCCAAGCATAGAATTGCTCTGGATTGGCAATTTGTGAGCTTATTCCAGTTGCTCCTTGTAAATTAGCGGTATTTACATCGACATCTGTTAACTGTGCATTTACAAGATAAGTATTTCTTAAATCGGCACCTAATAAGTTTACACCACTGAGTTTCGCACTGCTCAAATTAGCTCCGAACAAACTAGCACCACTCAAATCAGCATCACGTAAATCCGCTCCGCTCAAGTTTGCACGGCTGAGATTTGCACCGCTTAAATTAGCTCCCCGTAAATCCGCTCCAGATAAATCCGACATCACCAAACCAGCACCGCTCAAATCACAATTCTGACAATTTTTCGTTGCTAACAACTGTCTCACGTCTTCCGATTTTGCTGCTTGGGCTGTGGTACTCAAACTGAAAGTCGAAACAAGTACAACTATTGCGATCGCAAATTGGTTTTTCATATAAAGTAACTCGATAGTAGTATATTTTCCTGACTACTCAGCTTAACCTAGAAAAACCAATACCATCACGATAAAAATACTCAGTAAAAACTCTAATACTTAAATCCTCTTCCGATAGATATGGGGAGAGGTTTTGTGATTCGGCTGTAGGGTGTACCTCCTTCAACCGATAATTGCTATATCAAATATTGTAATTATCAATAAATAACGCAAAACTGATATTCAGCGATCGCGTTTTTGCGCCAAAACCCAAAAAGTTTCGGTTGGTATATTTTCTTGGATATTGTGACTAAGAGAGAATAAACCCACTTGCATACATAAATGCAGGGTAAATGTTAACCCAATCGACACCAAAAGCTTCTCCCACATATAATTCCCCTGAGCAAACTATAGACGTATCCGTATTTTTGCTTCAGTTATAACTCATCTTTTTTCTAAACTCAGTGAGAAGCGAATCAATATATTGCGATCGAGGTCTTAAAATAGAGTGACTATTGTCACGACAATGGTTGAATGGTGCGTGACGCTACAAGTCTTATTACTACGTTCAAATTTTCCCGTAGCGTCACACACCCTACAGTTTGCCAATCAATCCAAAATTTAAAATCCGTCTTGGAAAGTTTTGGGGGAAGATAATCTACACCCCAAACTTTCCGCAAAATCTAAAATTATATAACTCTATTAGCAATGCACCCGCAAAAACAGCGTCAAGGTTTACTTTTAACTCTTGCTGCCATACTCACCGGAGCGACTATTTTCGCCGGTGTGGGTATTTATGTAGCATTAAAAAGTGTTGAAAAACCGCGTTCATCTTCAGATACATCGGATACATCAATTTCCCCGCTAGATTCACAAGTTCCCGTAGAAACAACCGCTCCGTCAACAATAGAAAATAGGACAGAAATAATCCCAGCACCCTACTCTAAAAATAAACCGGCTAAAAACCTTGGTGGAGTGAATTGGGAAGGAAAAAATTTGCAGGGAATGAATCTTAGTCAGGTAAATTTAGGTGGTGCTAATTTAAAAAATACTGATTTGAATGGTGTTGATTTAAGCGGCGCAAATCTCAGTGGTGCAAATCTCAGTCATGCCAATCTGAGAAATGCTAATCTAAACAACGCCGACTTGAGAGGTGCAAATCTTGGTAATGCAAACCTGCAAAACGCCAACCTCAACGCTGCCAAGCTTGATGGTGCCAATCTTACTGGTACAGTTATGCCATGAAGGAGAGATAAATAAAGGGACTTTCGGGATAGAACTTTTGAACTAACTGTATCTCTTGATAGATTAAAATAATGTTCCAAGAGATTGATGAATAATCCGTCGGTAAATGTAGAAATAAAGTAAGCGGACATCAATTAAAATAAATTATGTAAGTTATCTAAAAAATCTAGATAAATCTAGATAAATTATTTTCTTTGCTTGTTCAATGCCCTATTCCCATGCCTTATACCTTGCAACCCATAACAAACACTTTTATCTGGCAAAAAAGGAAAGTAACAATAAATTAACAAGTAAGTGTTTTTTCTCAGAGGATAAAGTAAATATGGTGATAGGTAGAAAAAGACTGATACCACAAAATCAAAAATCTTAAGCAGTCAAAGAAATTTCAGAAACGTTATTAATTTTATCAAAGTAAGGAGAAAAAATGGAGACAGAATACAAAGAGCCGCAAAATGTTAATACTGCTCTACAAAATGAGATGCCAGCCTTAGATGGTACTAATTCCCAAACTTTAGCTAAGCTACCACCTGCTGAAGAACCCGATCAATTGCAAATGATTGGTGCAAAAATATCTCAATTTTTAGCAGAAATTCCTCAAGATTTAAATAAGTTTTATAGTGCATACAAAACACCAATTATTGCACTTGCGGTATTCTTAGCATCTTTCGTTACATTGAGAGTAGCCTTAGCAATGTTGGCTGCGGTAAACGATATTCCTTTGGTATCTCCCATTTTTGAGTTAATTGGTATTGGATACACTGGTTGGTTTGTTTTCCGCTATCTACTCAAAGCACCAACCCGAAAAGAATTAGCAGCTGAAATTGCATCATTTAAGAGAGAAATTACGGGTAAAAACACAACAGAAACTTTGAACTAAATTCTTATCCAGCTTCTGTAAAAGTTTCTTACTCATTTATTTGTAATAATTGTGCAAACCCGGTTTCTTCTAGAAGCCGAGTTTTTTTTAATTTGAATTTAAATTTGAATTTAAATTTGAATTTTTCCGATTGATATGAAATGGCAATATCTTGAAATTATCAAAACTTGGAAATTATTCTCCTAACTTACTTTTACCAATAAATTCATTCCAATGTATTAATAACCTTTACTTATAATTATATCTGGAGACAGAGAAAAATTAATTAGTATTTAAGCTAAGTCACTTCTAACGATAGTATACTCTTTGCCATCTATTAACCTAACCTAGTTTTATAAGTTAATTAATAAACTATTTAACGAGGATTAAAAACAATGGCTGATAACAAAAATAAAGCGGTAGATTCATCCGAGCGCGTTCAAAGAGAACAATATGATCGAGGTATAATCCCTGCTGAAACTGCGGCTCGTCGAGAAAGAGAAAAAGAAAATTATAAAACAACTCCTGACAAAGAAGAAGACCAAAGTTTAGACACTACTGAAGGTTATACCGTAGATCAAGAAGGCTTGTTAAATAATTATGCAGTTGAGCCGGAAATGTACTATGAAGAACCCGGTGACGCAAGACAACAAGCAGAGGAAGAAGCCGCACAACGGGCAGAAGAACTTGAGGAAGTTAATCAAGATCAAAAAGGTGATTTGACAATGGATGCTGACAAACGAGGTAAAGGACCAGGAATTATTTAAGGGAATTGGTAATTGGTAATTGGTAATTAAAATCCGTGAAATCCGTGTAATCCTTTTTAATCCGTGATTAAAATGGGGATAATGGTTCATAGTTGTCTATGTAATTCGTAAGAAGTAATAAAATAAATTTATTGCTCACGGTTATTCTTACCAATTACCAATTACCCATTACCGATTACCTAAATTGTAAATGATTCAATTTTCGGGTGATGCCATTCACTTTGATAGCGTTCCACAACCAAAGGTTTTACAATAAATTTAGGAGGAAAGCCTGCTTTTACATCTATCCGAAGCCCTGAATATGGTCTTCGTTTATGAGAACCTGAACCGTTACGACCGATAAAAAGTTGCGATCGCGCTACTAATTTCGATTTTTCTTCACCATTTATTGAGAAATCTTCCCACAAATCTGCTCCTTCTGGTCGTTGTCGTCGTAAGCTATGTCCGCTCCCACCACAAACAATCCAGTTGATGTTAGAGTCCGCATTACCTGTATCCAATGTTTTAATATGTTCCATACAGTGAGCGTGTCCGCTCAAAACTAAATCCACTATGGGACGATTTTGAGTTAAGGAATTAACCTCTTGAGCAACTGCATTGAGTACGTTACGGATACGGCTGCGAACTGCGAGGGTTTGTGCTTGTTCCCATTTTGTTGCTTCAGTGACGTAGGGAGGATGATGAAAATAAACTACTCGCCCTCGGACATCCTTCGTATTCCAAGATTCAATTAAACGCAGCTTGAACCATTCGAGTTGTTCGATATCAGTGACAGTAATTCTAGGGCTATACAATTGCTTGTCAATATCAACAATCATTTCCTCAATTTGCGACAGTTTAGACTGTAAATCATCGATTTGTTCTGCTTCGCTGGGATTATCGGTATTTAACTTGTCGGAAATTTCTCTAATTTTTTCTTGCTCTTGTTCTAATTGATTGCGTCTTTCTTGCAGTGATAAACGATAAGCATATCCTTCCTTTGTATCTGGTAAAGGAAGCGGATCATTAAGTGTATTGGAATCCAAAGCAAAAAAATCAATTCCGCCGTAGCGAAAAGTATAGTAACGATTGGGAAGACGGGTAAATTGTCCCGGTACATAGCGAAGACATCTTCCTGTATCTGTTTTAGCGGTATAGTGTTCATCCAAATGCCGCGCTAATTCCCCTGGAAGTTTAAACCGACTCAAATAATCTAAAAATGCTCGTGCAAATGCATCACCTTTGTAGGAACCGTGTTTACCAACTTCAATATCCAACTTTGAGGGAATTAAGCGACGAAATGGTAAGGTTGTTGCGAATATTAAGCCAAATACAATTGGGATGTCATAGTAATCGTGGTTTCCCAGTACGGGTAAAATCGGCAGTTTAAATACCATTTCATCGTAGGGAATTTTTTGGTAATTTTCGCCACCGATAATAAATTCTCGATAGGGTTTGATGAAGTTTTTTGGATAGTATTCGCTTGAACCGACTTGATAAATAACGTCACCAGTATGCAGCATAAACCGGCATTCTTGATGATGGGGTAGCATCAGTTCAGCAACCTTTCTCATCGGGCTATGCCCCCGATGCGAACCCGTACCGCTATCACCTACCACCAAAAAGGAAAATTCTACATCGTCGGCTTTTCCATCATCGATAACCAAACTAGTTTGATCGATATTTCGTTGTGCCATCGCGGAGTCTCCCCACTTAACTCGCTGCTTCATCTTGCGAATTTTATCGGCAATTGTAGGCTCAGATACAAATTTCAAGATGATTTACTCCTAAATCTTCAACTGACATTTTTGTGCAATGATAACTGTACCAAATTAGTAATATCCTTTTATGAAAAAGACTTCTTCTTTCTATAGTTAAGTTTTTTTTATTAAGTTCGTTGGGGAGTATAAGTCCCCCTCTGATAATTTAGTGCTGTTAAGAGGACTCAATTATGATTTTTCCAGGTTAAAAATTATCAGAAAATAACTGTTTAATATCAAATCTGTTGGCATCGAAATAATACGTTTTTAACGCAGAGTCACGAGTCAGGTAAACCCGGAAAAGCGCAAACTTATTAGACTCATATAGTAATTCCGATTCAAGCAGAAATGATATAAAATACAGCCTTTACTAATTGGGTGACTCGGAAGATGCGGGAATTGTTAAATTTTCTTCAGCAGGAATCAACTGATTTAACACGTTGATATAGCTCAAAACTGTATTACGCTGTTGTTCTAAATTAACCGCAACGTTAATATTCTTTTTAGAAATAGCTTGTTGTAGTTCTTTAATTTTAGTGATATTTAAACTACCATTAACATCAGAGACTTTATTTAAAGCTGCTGCTGCTTCTTCTAAACGAGTATTTGCTACACCAAAGTTACGCGAATCTAAATTAACTGTAGTATCATACAAATCACCGCGAGCTTCCATCAAATAAGCCCGGTTTCTTGCTGTAGTTAACTGTTCTTTTGTTTGCTGTAATTCTGACTCTAACTGAATTTTCTCATCATTTGCAGAAAATTGAGAACGTGCCTGAAACCAACCAGCACCGTATAAACCTGCACCCGCAATAGTCGCAACGACAACACCAATCAGAATTTTTTTAATTTTGGAAAATGCCGAATTTTTAGTCGTTTTATCGCTTATTTTAACTTCATTTGTTTCACTCATGGCTTTTTAATATTGCTTCCCAGCTACAATTTATCCGTAACAACTTTATAGTCCTTATCTTTAATTATCTCAAGAATATTCCCAAAACACTTGTCATTTGATATACGCAGTACAGGTTAAAGGTTAGAGGTTAGAGGTTAGAGGTTAAATTAAAAGTGATTTCTTTGTCGCGAAAGTCCCCTTAAAGCGGACGCTGAGCGGGTACACCTACTGAACGAGGAAACTTTGCTGGTGTACTAGCTACTTTTCGTAAATATAAACAATGGCGATCGCTGTTACTAATTGGTGTATGAAATTGTTCAATTGATTCTATAACTCCACCCAACTGCTCTACGGCGTTTTCCATGTTGCTAATTTCTTGGTCGGTCAAATTACCCCGGTAAATTACAGCTAATCCCCCTAGTTTCAATAATGGTAAAGTATATTCCGCACAAGCTGAAACAGAAGCTACAGCACGAATCAATGCCATATCATAAGTTTCTCGGTGCTGACTATCTCTACCAATTTCTTCTGCTCTACAAGTAGTCGCAAAAGTGTTATTTAAATTCAGAACCGGCAAAATGCTATCTATAAAATTAATTTTTTCTTAGTAGAATCAACCAGATTAACAGTAGAATTTTTGACAACTATAGCTACCGGAATTCCAGGAAAACCCGCACCCGTTCCTAAGTCAATAATCTTAACTTTTTTTGTATCTATTCCCTCTCCTGAAATTAAAAACTTGATTCCTCGTAAAGAATCCCATAAATGTTTTTCCCAAAAATCTTCAGGGTCAGTAATCCGGGTTAAATTTAGCTGACGGTTCCCTTGAACAATTAACTTATACAGACATTGAAACAGTTCTTGCTGCTCAAGAGATGGTTTCCAATCAAGGGTTTTTTCCCAGATATCGATCATCTGGGGTAAACAAAATGTAATTGAATCATTCACGAGTAAAATAACGAGTTATATTTTAGTACAAAATAGTATTTTACGTAGTATTTTAAATATTAACTCGATAAAGGTGAATTAAAAGTAAAAGGTTTTAAATTTGGAGACCAATCAACCAATCCAACTACGATTAGAACAAGTCAGTTTAGTGGAAAAACTGACAACTCAAACCAAGCATAAATTGCCAGAATATCAGATATTACAGGATATTTCCTTTGAGATTTGTGAAGGCGATCGCGCTGCTATTGTCGGACCAACTGGAGCGGGTAAATCTTATTTATTGCGTCTTTTAAATCGTTTATGGGAACCTACAAGCGGTAAGATTTATCTAGAGAATCGGGAGTATCCGCAAATTCCCGTCATCGAATTACGCCAATCGATAACCCTTGTAGCCCAAGAAACAAAGCTTTTAGGAATGAGTGTCAAAGATGCTCTGATATATCCTTTAACTCTACGAAGTTTATCAAAACCTCAAATTGAGCAGCGTTTAAGCTATTGGATGGAACAGCTGCATATTCCTAACGATTGGTTGAGTCGGACGGAAGTACAGCTTTCCACCGGAGAGCGACAGTTAGTAAATCTTGTGAGAGGTTTAGTTATCCAGCCAAAGATTTTATTACTAGATGAACCAACCTCTAGTTTAGATTTAGTTACCGCTGAGCGCGTTATAGAAGTTTTAAATCAGTTATACGAAAAACATCAAACTACAATTGTGATGGTAAATCACCAGCTAAATATAGCCCAAATGTTTTGTACGCGGCTTTTATACTTGCAACAAGGTCGTTTAATTACAAATCAAACAGCTTCTCAAATAAACTGGAAAAACTTGCAACAAAACTTGAAACAAGCAGAAACCGAGGATGATTTTGAATTTTAAAAGTCAAAGGGAACAGGGAAGAGGGAAGAGGCAACTGTCAACTGTCAACTGCCCACTGTCAACTGATAACTGCTCATCTCCCAGAAGCAATAGTAGAATGTTGAGTTGTAAATTGATTTTTTGGTTGTTGATTTTGGGTTAATTTAGCGGCTGATTGAGAACTATTTTGAGAAACATTTGTATTCAGCATTTCTATGTTAAATCTGTATCCTACGTTGCGGATGGTTTGAATTAAACTCGGTTGACGCGGATCTAATTCAACTTTTTTCGCAGCGATAATACGTGTGTATCAATTGTGCGCGGATTGTCTATAGCATCTGGCCAAGCACGACGCAATAATTCTGAACGGGAAAGAGGCATTCCAGCAGCTTGCGCTAAAACGTAGAGCAAACTAAATTCCTGGGGTGTTAAATCAATAAATTCACCTTTAAAACGGACGCGACGTTGTATTAAGTCTATTTGTAAAGCACCGTAATCCAGATAAGCTGGAGCTACAGGAGTGCGTTTGCGACGAACAAGCGCTTCTACTCGTGCTAAAAACTCTTGCATCCCAAAAGGTTTACTTAAATAATCATCGGCACCAGCTTTCAAACCCGTAACAACATCAGCTTCATTACTTCGCGCAGAGAGCATTAAAATCAAAGGCTGTTGCTGACGATGTAACCAACGGCAAAACTCGATTCCATCACTATCAGGCAAGTCAGCATCAAGAATCACTAATGTTGGTTGATGAGTCAAAAAGGCTTCTCTTGCTTGATAAATGCTAGCAGCCTGGAATACCCTATATTCCAGTTGTTGTAAGTGCCAACCGAGCAGCGACCTTAAATGGGGATTCCCCTCAATAATTTCAATACAAACTGAACCCACGGTGGCAAAACCCCTCATTCGAGCATGACATTCAAGGTAACAAAGCTTATAGCCTTAGTTTTGTAACCGTTGTTACTCCCATTCGTATTTGCTTGACATTTATTCTTTTTTTTAGTTTGCAGCATATTATTTTGTTACCTCTTTTACAATATCATTGGTGCGGTTGGTAACAATTTTCAATTTTTGTTATACTTATTTAAAATATTTTTTAGCCGCTTTGTTTTGTTATTGATGTTTAGTTGCGTTCAAATCTCACTCAACAAGCTACACTTAAAAAAAATCTCCACAAGTGTTTTATGGTGAAAACGAAGTAGATATTAGTTATCGGATAGGGAAAAGCGTTTCTTTGCGTAATTTGTAATTAACTTGTAATTAATAATGTTCAAAAAAGATAACAACCGCTTATTTACTCATCACATTAAGCCTATAAAGGAATAGGATATATGTAGAGGTCGTGGCAAGGTCAATTTTTCTTAAACAAGTTTTATTAGCTTGTGATTCATGGTCATCTAAAAGTGATACTTCACATTTGAACTGGAATCATTTACAATTCTCATTCCAACCCTCTAATAGTTCTTTCTTGCATTATGCTCCAAGACGCACGAACAATCCGCTACTATCAAATACTAACCGATGCCTTCATCGAACTCTGGAATCGTGGTTATCGTACAGATGATATGCGGATTTACCTTGATGGTTACTTAGCCGCATTAAGGACTAGTAACAGTATTGAACCTTACTTAATTCATCGTCTAGAAGAAGAAGCTACTCGCTTCTTGTTTGATGGTTCTAATTTCGCGGTGACTCAACCAGAGCCAGAGCCAGATTACTATTAATAAGCTTTGCGAGTCAGTTAATAGTAATTACTGCTCAACGCAAATCATTATAACACTCTATCTGTGAGTGTCAACTGTAGCAGCGGTGAGATTTTTTTGTAAAAGTTTTGTAGCAATTAGTAGCAATTAAATTAACAAAAAATTTCCCCTCACTTGGTTGG
>JAAUSO010000209.1 GCA_012033205.1 Richelia sp. SL_2_1
ATATGATTTATTAGTTGTAGTTGCTTGTAGCGAATTATTTCTAAAGATTGTTTTAAAATAATTGGCTGTTTTTTTACAGAAATATAACGTCTTTTTAAGTTACAACAATCAACAGATTCAATTCTATGTCTAATTTTTTTAAGTACATTTTCATTTTTTTGTAAAGTTACTTTTGAAGCAATTGGAATTACATTTGATGGAATAAATTCTGGTGGTGTAATCCGAGCAGGAGTGATTAAACCAGTTGATTGAATAAGATTTGATTCTTTAACACTAAAATCAAGCTCGACTGCTGTTTGATTAAATAAATAAGGCACAGATGGATGTCCTGTTGTGAGGGCAGTCGTTATCAGCAAGCCAATATCATTCATGGTATTTCATTTTACTAATACCCATATTTTCTTTACACAGAGTTTCCTACTGTTCTTCCGGAAAACTGCGTACTTGTACTTAAAAAACAAGTCACTCTCCGTTTTGATTTTCAATTAATCCCACTGATGAATCTGGAGGTTGAAAAATTTCAACACCTTCGCATTTTATGACAAATGAGGATGATCAAAAAGTTCTCTAAGTCAGAAAGAAACTCTCTTACTTTAAACTCAAACCCCTGGCATTCCTCCTAGGGTGCTAAAGCGCATTTAGCTAAACCGAATGAATTGTTCGTCGAAGAACTTTTTTTTACACGCTACCGAAGTCATAGCGTAGTCTCCTTAAAATTTAAATTTTGAATTTAAATTTAAATTTAAATTTAAATTTCAAATTAGTTTGGTTATTCTTATAAAAAACAGGAATGGCTCTACTGTACCTTGATGCGCGTCAGATAGATGCAAGCGCGAATATAAATCAAACATTTTTCTCTATATTAAGAATGCAAAATACTAAAAATTCAAACACAAATATAAACGATATGGATTTTTTAAACTTCATGTTTACCACTCGCTTTAAACTCAACATCTGAATTTTATGAGTATTTGTGTAATTGTAATCTGCAACCAAGTTACAGAACTGTAATTCCTGTTACCCACTACAAAATCTGTCACAATCTATCTTGAATTTACAAAAATAGTGCTTGACAATATCTTTTATACTTGTAGGTTATTTGCTGTCAGAAAATAATCTACAAGATAATCCCAAAGTATTAGGCAAATAAACCTACCATTAAGTACATAGATGTAATTCTGATAAATTAGTGCCTGAAATTAATATATACACAAATATAAACATTAAATCTCACTTCTAATTCTTTTCTTCCCTTGGTAAAGGGATGCCGTAGTCAAGGTGAGGTATTATATCTAATCACCTCCATATCTGACACGTTTAACTTTTGATTTTGTAGCTCATTTAACTACAAAATTATTGAATTTAAGTGCAAATACTAATTAAAATGATTTATAAATTAAGAAAATATTTATCACAGTGTTGTCAAATTTTCTAAGTTTTTTAAATTACTTTAAATCACCGTGTTATTCACGTAATTAATCCAAATGTTCGCAAATAAATTAGTAAACTGTAACATTTCTCAGCTCAGACTAAATTTAACTTTCAAGCAAACTGATTAACAAAACTTTGGATGTAAAGGGAGAATCACGACGCAAGATTTTAATTAGATAAATAATTTGATGAAATTGCTGCATTTTTCCGCAATCGCGATAATATTCAGCAGCTTGCAGAAAATCCTCCCAAGCTTGTTGTTGTTTACCATCTTTATAAAGAGCGAAACCTCTGCCAACGTATGCTGCACCTTGGTTGCGGTTACGTTGAATTGATTCGCTAAAATCAGTAATCGCTTGGTGATATTTTTTTAGCTCGCGAAAAGCATAACCCCGATTGCAATAAAAACTAGCATCTGCGATATCATTTGAAATTGCTTGAGAAAAATTAGCGATAGCTAAGTCAAATTCTTTGAGTTGTAGATAAGTTACACCCAATTCGTTGTGTATTGTGGCAATATCATGAGTATTTGTTCGAGATATCAATTCTAAGGCTTTTTTATAGTCGCTGATGGCTTTTTGATAGCTTTCTTGCTCAAAATATGCCAAACCTCTATCGTAATAGGCTCGGAAGTCTGAAGGGTAAGTCGTAAGAAAGTAATTAAAATCCGCGATTGCTGCTGCGGTTAAGTGTAACTTATAATACGCAAAGCCGCGATTTAGATAAACTTCAAATAACTGGGAATTTTGTTCGATGGCTGTATTACAATCGGCGATGGTGTGCTGATAATCTGATAAATGTAAGTAAGCAAAACAACGATTGTAATAAGCTTTAGCGTAATTAGGATTAATTTCAATTGCTTGAGTAAAATTATCAATCGCTGCGGTGTATTTATTACTTTCGAGTTGTGCTACTCCTAATTGAAATAACTCCAATTCTTTTGAGCCACCCTGGTTTAATGCCAAAGCCTCAGTTTGAAATGAAAATATCATTAGTATAATAACCACAACCAAACTGAGAAAGATTTGGTAAAACCTATTCATAATTAATCAAAAAATAATGGGTTGGGGAAAAAGGCTAATACATAATTAATGGTTAATAGCAATTATTTTCGTACTAGTTTATACGAAACAACCACTATTAACCACTAAATTTTCTAATAATATTTATCAGAATTTCAAGCCAAATTTTTACCAACCTTTATCAGCGCTCGCTAAAACATATTCAGCAAGCTGTTCAATTTGTTCGCTAGATAAACGTTTACCAAAAGCAGGCATTGCATTCTTACCATTCGTTACCTGATAAACAATTGCCTCTTTAGAATACATATCGTATTTTTCCAGAGCTTCTTTTTTCAAGGTTTTCTGTGCATTAACCAAATTTCCTCCACCTGCATGACAAGCTGCACAATTTTGGGTGAATAACTTAGCACCTTGCTCATGAGAAACAGCCATAACCACAGGTTGTACTACTGATTCTTGTTTTTCAATAACTTCTACAACAGCAGGCTTTTCTTCAGTAACTTGAGCAATTTCAACAGGCTCAGTAACTGTCTTTGTTTTCTCAACAACTTTTTTTACTTCTACAGGTGCAACTTGTTCAATACTTGGAGCAACTGTTGCTTGAGTTTCCTCACCACAAGCATAGGTGAAAAACAATAAAGGTATCACCAAAAACACAATAGATAGTATTTTTTTCATAGATTTTTTCCTGTAATCAACCCAACCTTATTTGCCTTTTGCACAGTCCAGCTTATCGTTAAATATACTGATATTAAATGACAATAATATACAAATATCAAAAAAGCTAAATATCAAAGTCCTCAAGTTAACTGTTGATAATTGTCAATGAGTAATTACCCTCCCATTTCCACCTTTTTAGCAAAGAGTTTACAGGTTGACAAACATAGTCATAACGACTACGCTTAAGAAGTTGAATTTATCCTCATAGTTTTATTTATGTTGCCTAACAAAGAAGGACAAAAAGTTCCTAACGTCACATTCCGAGTTCGCGAGAGCAATGATTGGAAAAATATCACCACAGATCAATTATTCAGAGGTAAAACTGTGGTTGTGTTTTCTTTGCCTGGAGCGTTTACTCCAACTTGTTCTTCAACGCACTTACCAGGATATAACGAACTGGCTCCAGTTTTTAAAGAAAATGGCGTAGACGAGATTGTTTGTATTTCGGTAAACGATTCCTTCGTAATGAACGAATGGGCGAAAGATCAAGAAGCCGAGAATGTAACTTTAATACCCGACGGTAACGGTGAATTCTCTGAAGGGATGGGAATGTTAGTTGATAAAACCGACTTAGGTTTTGGTAAGCGTTCTTGGCGTTATTCCATGCTTGTAAAGGATGGCGTAATTGACAAAATGTTCATCGAACCGGAAGAACCAGGAGACCCCTTCAAGGTATCCGATGCAGATACAATGCTTAAGTATATTAATCCCCAAGCTGCAAAGCCCCAAGGCGTTTTCATGTTTTCCAAAGAAGGTTGTCCTTTCTGCGCTCGTGCTAAAGAAATATTAAAAAATCAAGGCTTAGTTTACGAAGAAATTACCTTGAACAAAGATTTCAATACTCGTGGTTTAAGAGCTGCCACAGGTGCAACTACCGTTCCTCAAGTGTTTATCGATGGTAAATTAATTGGAGATTCGGAAGCTGTAGCTGCACACTTTGGGGTTAAATAAACCTTCTAGCTTCTAATAAGAATCGAAAATACGGAGACGTTGCAGTGCAACGTCTCTACATGAGTAATTTTTCTGTTTCGATTTCCTCTATTGATTAATCTTAATTTTTTCTTAATTTAGTTAAAAATATCTGTTGAAACACATTTAATTTTTTGGTAAATGTGTTAAACAAGTGATAGTGAGTGGAAAATATTAACAAAAATTGATGCTTGATTTTAATACAATAACCGAGTTTTCCCGCAACCACTGTGTAACTATTTGTGCCTTTTTAGTTCCAGCAAATCTAATCACTACATTGTCAACAATGGTTCTTGCTGCGCTTCATCGTCCATTGTCTCAAGTTGTGCAATCAGCAGCAATTGCTAGCTTTTTTGGACTAACAATGATTTTGCACGTTTACACCTGGTTCATGATTGGTGTTGTACAGCTTCCGACTTATATTTTGTTGTGGTTGGCAATTACCTGTTTATTTACCAATTTAGGAGCAATTTTATTTCAAAGGCGTTACATTCGGGCTTATTATTTTACTGAGAATAGATAATCAGGTTAAAGGTTAAAGGATAAAGGTTAAAGGATAAAGGTTAAAGGTCAAAGGTTATAATTGGGGTTATTCTAATAAGAATATTCTACCTGGAAGCTTTGAAAAAACATTGGTTTGTCAATGATGATTACTTTCTCAATTCTCACAAAGCATTCCAATATTGTTTCCTCTTTTTCTTTTTAACTTTTTTGAGCTTGCTTTAATGCCACCTTAACCTTTGACCTTTGCCCTTTAACCTTTGACCTTAAACCTTTAACCTTAAACCTTTCTTACGCAGCTGATTTGCTCAAATCCTCACGTAACTGACTTACGACTTGATCGAGTCCGACAGAATGTGCTGCTTTGAATAAAATGCGATCGCCATCTCTAAGGTATTGCTTTAAGCCGGTTATTAGTTCATTGTGGGTGGAATAGCATTGGATAGGAATGCCTTTTGCGCTCTTAGCTATGGTTTGTGCGTCCGTACAGTTAACTAATACCATCAAGGCATCTAAATTTAGAGAGCCTGCTGTTTCCCCAACCAAGTGATGGAGTTGCTCGGATTTATCTCCAAGTTCTTTCATGGCACCGAGTACAGCAATCCGTCGCTTTCCTGGAGTTTCGGCTAGTAAATTCAACGCTGCGACCATAGCTTCTGGTGCAGCATTATAAGTTTCATCTAAGATTAGCACATCGTTGAGCAAGGTAAATTGTTGCGATCGCCCCGACGGCATATCTACCGTGACACCGTTTTTAAAACAATTCCAATCAATACCTAAAACTTGCGCGACTGCTAAAGCTCCCATGTAATTAGCGGCAATATGTCTTCCCGGCATTGGTAAGGGTAAACGTAAACCGGCGATTTCCAAAGTATAATTATCAATTAATTTACCGTGGATATCTCCCCCAGTGAAACCAAAACTAATCACTTTACCTTGCCAAACTTTCGCTGCCGTTTCCATCAAAAGTGGATTATCGTAATTGAGAATTGCGATGCCATCAGCAGGCATTTCTGCTAAAACTTCACATTTAGCTTGAGCAATAGCTTCTTCTGAACCAAGTAACTCAATATGAGCAGTTCCGACGTTAGTAATTACAGCAATAGTCGGATGGGTAATTTGGGTGAGTTCAGCAATTTGTCCCATTCCCCGCATTGCCATTTCAATCACCGCGTAATCATGTTCTGGTTCTAATTCTAAAAGAGTTTTTGGTACGCCAATTTCATTGTTGAAATTAGCATAAGTTTTATGAACTGTTCCTTGAGTGCTTAAAACTCCGGCAATTAACTCTTTGGTTGTAGTTTTACCTACCGAACCCGTCACCCCAATTATCGGTATTGAAAATTGATTGCGCCACCATTCAGCAATTTTTTGATAAGCTTCAAGAGTGTTTGTAACTTGCAATACGGGAAATTGCGGATTGTCGTATTCAAAATCAACAATTGCTGCGGGTGAACCTTTTTCAATTGCTGTCGCGACAAACTTATGTCCATCAAAGTTTTCACCACGAAAAGCGACAAATATTTCTCCGGGCTTAATAATTCTACTGTCTGTTTGTATACCAAAAAAGGATTGTGCAAGTGTTGTTTCTGATAGATTTACACAAGTAGCACCAAGCAATTCAACTAGTTGTTTGAGGGTGGCAGAACAGGGCATAATACCGGGTGTGTGGGATTAGGAAAGTTAATTTATTTAGTTCAATAATTATCGAACCGTTTGCAAATAATAGAAATAATAGAAGCAAACAAAGTTCTCTAATCCTATAGTTCTTTTGGGAAAAATATAAAGTACCGAATTTAACATTTTTGCATACAGTTGGAACATTAGATAAAAATATCCTCAGTAAAATGTACCACCACAAGTTGATACTCATGATGGCACATTGAAAAATATGGTTATTCAATTGAACAAGTTCCGGTAAAAAGCGCTCTGTGCTGCTTTAATCACCCATTGATTAAGAAAAATATTAAATTTTGATTGGAAGTCGTGACTATCCGCGATTTTTAATAAACATCACTTCGATGATTTTTTCACCTACCTCGCTTTGAATACGCAAAGCTTGATACAACTCCGTTAAAAAATCTTCTTCTTCGGCAAGGATACCATCAGCCAAGACTAAATCCGTAGCTATTGCAAAGGCTGCTTCTCTCAAATCTTCCGGCATAGAATCTTTAGCAGAATCAAACAAGTCATTTACGCCTTCGTGTCGAATAATACCTGACAAGATATTAAACATCGATACCATTTCATCCTTGGAGTAGCTTTTAAACAGCTTTAGATGAGACAGCGCTTGATAAATTTCATCGGCTTGTCTTTGTGAAAGATTACCGTCTGAAGCAACTGCAATCAAAGCAATTGCGGTAAAAGCTTCTGCTGGGTTCAGTGCGTTTTTTACTCCACCTTGAGAACCGGATGCCCTATCAAATAAACTCATTACAACTTATTCCTTAAATAGGGTCTCTCTAGTAGTGCATTTACGTAGATATCTAAATCTTGGTAAATATTCATACCATTAAGACTGGGTAAGTATAGTGTTCCCAAGTTTAGTGTCAAGCGAACACTTGCACCCAGCTTTTTTGAGAAAAGAATATTTTGTTTGTGTAGTGTTATCGAAAATTCTTTGAATAAGGATGATGTCCGCTTGTTTTTTCAATTGTCCCGATTACTACCAACCCAATTCCGGATGTAGCGAGCAACAACGTTATCGATGCTAAGAAGGCTTTTACAAATATATGTAGGGCTTCGTCGAAGAAAATGTAGGTGGTCATAGCTTTTATTTCAACTAAAAGGGTAACTAGTACTATTGAATTCTCCAGCTTTTGGCGTTCTATTTCCGCAGAGAAAACACTTATATTGGTATCTTAACAAAACTTAAGCATTCCAACTGATACTGTTATAACATTTTGTTTTTAAAGATTAGATGAGTTTTTGTCAGGATATTAGCTAATTTTGTTTTATAGAAAATCGATTTTTAATCCAATTGTCATTAGTTACGTAAATTGAACATCAAAACTTAGTAAACTAATTTACAGCACATCACATCCAAACAATTGGAAAGCGATAATATCAAGCTTAAATAAACAGATGGGAATCTGGTTTAATTTATGTATTTTAGGAGTATAAAAAATGAAATTAGCCAAAGACTTAATTAGTAAAATATTTCAAGAACAGGTGACACCACAGCATTTATTATTAAAAATAGAAATGATTAGCGATCGCCTTTTACTTAAATCTATATCATTGACCTATAAAAAACAGATTTTTGAAACTTTTACTCAAGAGATTACAACTTATATGTATCCTCGTCCAGCTAAAAATATCGCTGAAACAACATCATTCATCAAAAACTCTCTAGAAGGGATGAAAAACGAACATGAATTAATACTAGTAATTTTAAAAAAAGACTCTCAAGAATTTTTGGGTTGTGCTGGAATTCATCGCATCAATAGCCAACATCCAGAATTTGGGATTTGGTTGAAAAAACCAGCCCATCATAACGGTTATGGCTTAGAAACAGTCGTAACCATGAAAAATTGGTGTGAAGAAAACTTAGATTGCGAATATTTTATTTATCCCGTAGATCAAGAAAATTATCCTAGTCGCAGAATCCCACAAAAATTAGGTGGAGAAATCATCCGAACTTATCAGAAAAGAAATTTAAGCGGTAGAATTTTAAATCTGGTTGAATACAAAATTCCTAAAGGTTAGAGGTTAAATGTCAAAGGTTAGAGGTTAAAGTTAAAGGTCTAATAATTTGTTTATTCTTGTATGTCTATCTATTTTTTTTCTGTTAAGAACGAGATAAAACTAATAAAAAACAAATTAAAAATAAACTCATTATTAATAATAAACTTTGATTGCGTCTGATCCAATTTTTAAGGCTTACATTCAAGCTTGGTTTTTGATTTTGAGAAAGTAAATCTAAATTGCGTTCTTCTAAATTTTGGTAAAGAATGCATTCCTTAGCGTAGGGACGTTGGGGATAATTACAAGTATCGTCAGCGTGATAAGTACAGGTCTCACAAAGATATTCATCCCTCCCCGCAGCTTGATGTAAAGGGATTCCGGGGTGTCCGTAAGCTTTAAGCTGAGTACGACAAAAAGGACAGGTAATAGCCTGTGAGTTTATCGTTTGTTTGCAGCGAGGGCAAGTTGTTTCCACAGTCAATTTAAAATCTAGTGGTTGAACATCTTGATTCTAACTAATCAATCCTTATTCCCTATTCCCTATTCCCTACTTCCCTATTCCCTATTCCCTAATTCCCACTTCTCATTGCTTGAATTTCCGTTCTCAACACTTTGATTTCTTCATGTAAATCAACTTGCAATTCTTCCTCAAGAAAGCCATACAAACACCTTTGGGAAGATGCCTTTAGATAAATATTTTTAGTATCAATGAATAATTAATCGGTTACATCCCGCTACAAGGAGAATTTTGATGAGTTTAAAGCAGATTTGGAGGTTATTAAAGGAAACATTTAAAGAATGGAATGATGATAAAGCTTCTCGTTTGGCTGCTGCTTTGTCCTATTACACGATTTTTTCCTTAGCACCCTTGTTGATTATTGCGATCGCGATCGCTGGTGCTGTATTTGGAGATGAAGCTGCTAGTGGTGAGATTGTCAGACAAATCCAGGGTTTGGTGGGTAGAGATGGTGCGGAGGTAATACAAACAGCGCTGCAAAATGCTCAAAAACCAGATACACGTAATATCGCTTCAATTATCAGTATTGCTATTTTATTATTCGGTGCGAGTAACGTTTTTGCTCAAATTCAAGATGCACTCAACACAATTTGGGAAGTACAACCAAAACCAGGAAGGAATATTTGGCAAACTCTCCGCAAACGTTTTTTATCTTTTGCAATGGTTGGGGGTGTCGGCTTTTTATTATTAGTATCGCTGATTGTCAATACAACTTTAACTGCGATGGTTAATTATTTTAGCGGCTTACTACCGGGGTTTGATTTTTTATGGCAAATTGCTAACTTTATTATTTCTTTTGCAGTTATTACCTTGTTGTTTGCTTTAATTTACAAAGTAATGCCAGATGCGAAAATTGCTTGGAATGATGTCTGGATTGGTTCGGCGATTACTTCATTATTATTCGTCATCGGTAAATATCTTCTAGGTTTATATTTGGGTAACGGTAGTTTTGGTTCGGCTTACGGTGCTGCGGGTTCGTTGATAGTACTTTTAGCTTGGATTAACTATGCTGCTCAAATCATCTTTTTTGGTGCCGAATTTACCCAAGTTTATGCAAGTAAATATGGTTCTCACATTGTTCCAGATGAAAACTCCATGAGAGTACCCGAAATAGATCGAGCTAAACAAGGAATGAAACGGAGAAATTCTCCTAGAAAAACTTAATTACCTGTAACTATGTAGAGACGTTGCACTGCAACGTCTCCCGTGTTTTGGCTTTTACTGAATATATAGTGGTTTTTACTTAAAGACAGTTGAAAAACTTGTGCGCCAAAAGATGAGATTAAGCAGGATATGGAGCCATTTTAATTCCGCTGGAGGGATTAATTTTGGTTTCAACAACGGGAATCTTGGAGACGTTGCATTGCAACGTCTCTACATTAGTTATTTGTGCCGCGATTAATGCGATGGCGAAGGCTTATCGCACGTTAACTCAAATAAGGACGAGCTAACATAAAGCTGGAAATCGATTTAGAATCAACGGGTTCCCCTTGTAAAATTGCTTTCTCTAATTCTGCGGGGGTGAAAAACAAAACTTCGATGTCTTCATCTTCATCTAATTTTGGCGGTACTTCTAATTTTTCTAAATCCTCCGCTAGATATGCGTAAATTATCTCATCAGAATATCCCGGTGCCAGGAAAAATTCTCCTAATTTCTGCCATTTGTTAGCACGATAACCAGTTTCTTCTTCTATTTCCCGCTTGATTGTATCGAAAGGAGTTTCCGAATCTTCTACCGTACCTGCGGGAAATTCTAATAGCCTTCCACCAACTGCGAAACGATACTGACGCAACAGGATTAATTTACCGTATTGAGTTACGGGAATCGCTAAAGCACCACCAGGATGACGAACACATTCCCAATCTCCTTCGGCTTTGTTGGGTAAGCGTAAGCGATTCACTTCAAAATTAAAACTTGCGTCCTTTATACAATAAACGCTGCTTTAATAACTGCGGTAGTTCTCTG
>JAAUSO010000210.1 GCA_012033205.1 Richelia sp. SL_2_1
GGTTGACCTACTAATAGTGCCATCTGTCGGTCGCTCATGAATAAAGCACCATTCGGTAGTTGATAAGCTTTCCAGCATTGCTCGTAATATCGCCAACAGGAAATTGATACTCTTGGCAATTGTGCATGATAATTTGGGTCGATGTTTATGTTATCTTTTTGGTTCATAACTACCAACAATTATAGTTTTATCAGCAATCTAAATTGAGCCAAATATTCCTAGATTCATTGACAAATTTGTCTTATGAAAGAAATAAGTGAATGTTATTCCTCCCTATACAAACAACCAGATATATGTGTCTGGTACGAAAGATTCTTATCCTTGATTGGTAGACTTAATTAACGCAGCTTTTCGTAGCTAAAAAAGTAGATAGCACCAAATTTTTAACAACACAAACTTTATCTATGCTTTAAATCGCACATTGTTAAATTCATACTAACTTAAAAAAATAGAAGCTTCAAAATGTTATGCTTATATGCTAAATTATTCTCAAAAAGTAAAATAACTATTGTTAATATTGAGATATTTTATCTACATACATTAGGCATAATTTTAGATATATACACGTAAGTTTCATATAGGAAACGTGCATTAAATAGCCTGTTATTAGCTAGCTTCAAGGCTTGGATTCTGAAAACAATATTCTTATGGATAAATATTGCTATTGATATCATTCATACCAATATTTATGGTACACAGATATCAGTATTCTTTCTTTGATTGCACTAATAAATGCTGAGTTATTTTTATCACCTATTACACTGAATTTTGAAAAAATAGATAAATTTCATTTTAGATACAGCAATTATGATGTTAATAGGATGGTTGTTGCTGGTTATATTTGGAAACATCGATCGCGTTGGGTAAAATTTTTCTTATCGACATGAATCTTTTTTCTGACATTGCAACAACTACATTTGCTAAAGTTTTGAGAAATTCTGACGGTAATGGTGCATTTTCGTGATCGAGAGTGAGATAAAGAGTTCTATGGTTATGGGGTGCATTTCGTACCATAATCTTGAGTGCATCTATTGGAGAAGAATTTAGAACCGCCGTTTCTATCAATCCGCGATTTGCACCACCGACGCTTAAATGAAACCAACCACTTGAGCGTTTACTAGCCGGATGTAAGCTAAATTCGTGTTCGCTGTTTTTCAAAGAATATAAATAAGCTCCTGTTGTTCCCCCATCAAGATTACGAGCTATAAATACTGCATTACCATCAGTCGAAGCATACAACAAACCTCGCTGTTGCAGCGATTTTAAAAGCTTTTGTGGAATAGAATGCTTTTGGTTTAAGTAATCTTCGACAACTAAAAGATGGTTGGGTGAAGGTGTAGGTGCTGTAAATATAGATTCTTGTATTTGCCGTGCAATAGTTAAAGCGCTTTTAGAGACTGCATGTGTCATACCAGTTTCACCAAATCTGTCCCGCAACCAAACTACTGCATCGTCGAAATTACACTTATTAACGCTCATTACCAACAATAAGGGGTTATCATCCTGCTTGTATTGATTCAGCCCTAGTTCGTAAGCAACTTCGGATAGTGATAAATTCTGTCGAGAATGGTTTGCTCGAAGTGAATATAATTCCTTTTCTAAAGAGTATCGTAATTGTTCGCTCACAGATGCGGTTTGCTTTAACTCAGCAAGTTTTTGGTTCTGGCGATCGCGCTCTCTCAATTGTTGATTAATTACCTCTAACTGCGGACTTAATAACTTAATAACCCTTTGTCTATAAGCTTCACTAGTTTCTTGTGCTTGTGGTTGGGGAATACAGCGCTCTAAATCGAGTAATTGAGAATCTTGATTTACTGCTGCATAATATTTTTTGACTTTGGTATGAGTCGCAACACTACCTTTAACACCACGTACTATTCCCAAATGTTCAACAGCATTCGCAAAACTATCTTGTAACTGGTACATTTTCACTCTCGTACCAAACAATACTTTGCAGTTCAGTTTTCCCCGCTCGTCCAGGGGTACAAGATAAGCGTGGATATGAGGTGTTATTTCATCGAGATGTAACGAGGCTTTGACTATGCGATCGCCCCAACAATTATCTAACCACTTAACAACTGCCTCTACGAAATCATCTAAACGCTGTTTGTCATAGTTACCACCTTCGTATGTTGCATTGGGACGGAAGTATTCTGCACTTGCACTCAGTAACATCTCGACTGCTAGAACAGCATCAGAGCGATATTTTTGGGAACCAATTTTGTTTCTAACCTTCATTTCCAAATCCAGATTGTCACAATTTCCTACGACTTCTAAGTTTTTTATCTGTGAATTGGCATTGGGTGTATATACCTTTCTTGCAGTGTGTGCTTCACTGCGAGCTAAAGCCCCCCAAGATTTGATCTTTTGAATTCGACAAATTGTGAAAGCCATCTTTTTTTATTTAAGAAAATAATAACAATTAATTTTATTTACTCTTATCGCATTCATTCATAAGTAAGCAGAATTGATTTCCAAAAATACCTAAAAATAGCCAACATATATACCTAATTAATTACGTAACTAGGAAAGAGTATGAGTATTGTTTTAATCATATATGTTGTGTATAAAGACTGATAAGTTCGATTTTATCCACTGTTTTTGGTTGATATATAAAACACTAAAAATTACTAAAACTGGTAATTATACAGAAGCATTATTTCAAGATGATGTTCTTTAAATAAAAACATAGAAATAAATGCAGCACTGTAACAATATTAATTGATATAAGTTTAACTATCGCTGCTTTTATACTGATATTCTTCGGCACTTGTTGCCTAAGTATATTATCTGTCTTTAGTTATATTGCAGTAATTAGGATTAGTTTGCTAACAAGGTAATTAAGAATTTTATTTCATGAAAAGGAGAGTAAATTCAATAATTGATCTATTAGCTTTATTAATCAGATGCCCTGTATCGGAAAAACCATTATTCGGAAATCGAGAACTATGACCAATTTAATTTTTGACGTGATAATCGTTGAATTATTTGCTAGCCATTATTCAAAACTGCATGTGTAGTGTGTTTCACCTTTGTAACTGAGAAAAAGCTGGAATATTTTATGCCCTATTTTTAACGCTGCATTTAATATTTTCTCAAATTACCACTAAATTTAGTCATTTAAAACTGTGTTTTATTCCTCAATCCCTATCTCATTAACAGTTAGAGAGGTTTCAAAAATAAAAATAATCAGAAGGAATTACAAGGAACTTTTAATCAAAAATAGCCTCCAATGTCCATAAGTTTGATTAATAATCGACCTTTATTTTCCTTACTTTTCCTTCGATTCCCTTGCAAAAAACGTATTAAATTAATAAAAATCCATGAGTAAAAACACTCAACAGAAAAATAATGATTCTCCCTTATTAATTTTGGCTTTGGATTTTGGAGGAAGTGCAACCAAAGGTGTTTATTGCACGTTGAAACAAACAGCATCTCTAGTGATGGAACCGGAGGTAGTAAAAATTTCTTTAGATTCAATCGCTTCTGAATTTTTGGGTGTAACTGAACCAGAAAACGCTGCATGGGTTAACTATATGGGTGAAACCTTTGCTGTGGGATATTTAGCGAAAAGTAAGTATTATGCAAACCAAGGATTGAAGGAGTTAAAGTATGAACGTGCTGTTGCGAAGACATTAGCTTTCGTCTGGGCAATATCGCAAAAACTCCATCTGGGTGCAAAATTTCGACTTGCATTTATTTGTTTGCTACCACCGGGGGAGTTTGAGAATAAAGATAGTTTTTGTAAGCATCTTGAAGCAGCATTTGCTGGCTTTACGACACCTGCCGGAAAAATGCAGCTTGTATTGACTCAATTCAAGTGTTTACCAGAAGGTGCGGGAATATATCTTGCTTACCAGAAGAAACTGGGGGAGGCTATCAAAAATAAAATCATTGCATTGGTAATGGTTGGTTATCGAAATGCGTCGGTGTTAATCAGCGATAGGGGAATAGTTGCACCTGACGGAAAAACTTCTGATTTGGGGATGATTAGATTATTAGAGAAAGTAGTTGTTAGAACTTCTGGACAGAATGCTTCGCAACTAGCTGCTGCTGTAGTTGCTGCTGGTAGCGATATCTCTACGACTCCTTTGACCAAGTTGTTAAAAAGTACTACTAACATCAATAAACGCCATGAATTGATGCAAATACAAAAAGCCATAAAGCTTGCTAGGAATGAATATGCAGCAGTGCTTACAAGCTGGTTAGACCAAGTAGTTTCAGGTTCGGTGGTTTCAGAAATATTATTTTGCGGTGGAACTGCGGATTACATGAGGAGAGAGCTAAATTCTCACTACAGTGGAACACCTTGTTTATGGGGAGTGGGTGCAGACATTCCAGCACAAGTTGATAGCTTTGGTTTGGGAAGTCGTTTGGCTGATGTTTACAGTGTATTTTTGTATTTCTTGAAACAAATAGATGTGTAATAAACAAATCGATTTTCGTTGGCGTTATCAGCCGTGTCAATCAATAGATGTCCAGTTAATGGATTATATTCAAGCGAGTCGGATTACGGGTAAAACGCAAATGATGCTTGTAGCAGTGCGTTCATTTTGGTTAACTCATGCTGTTGCTGATTATTCAGATTCGGAAAAAGAAGTACAGCGTATAGCTCGAAGTTGTGTAAAAGCTCTTAGAACGCAAGCACAAGAGATTGTTGAATTAGCAGGATTAGAAGGATTAGAAGATAGTTCTCTAAAATTTTTAACACAATATTATTCTTGGTCTAATTCTCAAAGTAGAGTATCTCATTCAAATAATAATGATTATGACGATGCGGGTTTGAGTAATTTTATGTAGCACTATTTTTCAATCAAAATACATAGGTAACAGAAATGAGCTTTAGAAAAGTTAAAAGAACAAGAGGCAGACCAAGAAAAACTAGTTTAACCCTTACTCAAGAGAATCAAGACAATAATAATTCCGAAAAATCAACTATGGATAATAATGAATTACCAACGAATGAAAAAATAGAAAATTGGGATAAAGAAATTGATGGCTCGGAAGTTAATAAAGAAATAACAGAGCCTCCAATTCCAATCAATGAAACATCAAAAGTAGAAACTAGTCCCAGTGGTAATAATAGCGAAGAACAAGCACCAACGAATGGTTTTGTTCGGGTAGAAAAAGAAAGTCGTTTTAAAGAACCAACAACTATTCACATTATTGACGGAGAAAAAGGGGGGTGCGGTAAATCATTTTTTTGTAGAACCTTCATTGAATACTGCAATTCCATCGCTTACGATGTGGCAATTGTCGATGCAGATACAAGTAATAAAGACATAGCTAAAATTTATTCTTCGGTAGAAGTTGCTTTTTTTAGTGATGATGAAAAGCTGGCATCGGAAGCAGATAAAATATTTGATTTAGCTTTTGAAAAATCCGTACTTGTTAATTTACCCGCTCAAGTTTATTCAAATGTCACTAACTGGATAAGACGTAATGATTTAGTTAATTTGGGAAAAGATAATTCAATCAAGTTTATCAAATGGTTTGTTTGTACGGGAGGGGTTGATTCAGTAAATTTCTTTCTTAAATCTTTAAATGATTTAGGAGATGACATTATTCATGTATTTGTCAGAAATCAAGGGTTATGCGACGATTGGGAGTACATAAACCAGATGCCAGAATTCCAATCAGCTATCAGTGATTACAACTTTATCATCATGGATTTCCCTAAGTTTCCATTTTGGGAACGTAATGTAATTGACCGATTGGAGATAAATTTTAGTATGGCGATCGCACATCCCGAAATGAAGGTTGTTCCTAAACAACGAGTAAAGAATTTTCTTAAGGAGGCTTATGCTTCCTTTGCTGCGACGGAGTTAATTCAATGAGTGCAGTTGATACTTCAGAAAGTACACCAGAAAAACCCAAAACTCCTTCGGATTTACTTGCTGAAGCATTGAAGGGGAAGAGTGAAGACTTCAAGCACCGGGTAATGGATTTCGCTGGTAAAAGTGGTTTGTCAAAAGATGACCCGTTATTCCTTGTACTGATTGCAACTGGACAGTTAGAAGTAATGTTGGAAGATGCACCAGAAACATTACAAGTACTTTTTAAAACTTGGAATCGGGATTTAGCTTCTAATTTAGAGAAGGTAGAACAAGTTGCTGTTGAAAGACAAAAGGTAGCAATTGACCGTGCTGCACAAGCTTTGATTCATGAATCTTTGGTGCGTGAAGGTCGGAATATTATCAATTCTATTTATCCTGCTGTTATTGTATTTTTTCTAATCTTCGCAGCAGGCTTTATTGGTGGAGTCTCTATTCCACCTTGGATTGTAGGTGTGTTGGGAAAGGGATATACCTTGGTGAAGTCGAATACTTTAACTTGGGAGGAATTAGATGCAATGAAATGGGCAATGTCGAGTGAAGGTAAATTTGCGAAGAATTTAATTAATTGGAATCGCGGTTATTTGGAGAATGGGGAATGTATCAAGGATACTCAAAAGTTGGGTGTGGTTTTATCACAATACAACCGCAAAGCTAAGTCAGGATTTTGTTTAATATGGACAAAACCACCACAAGAGCGTAAATTATCTCCTTAGAAATATTTATAACCACCAATAGTATTGGTTAGCTGGATAATATTCTCCGGTGTAACCATCGAAAATCAATTCTTCACTATATTCTGTATCATAACCTCAACTTCACTATTAGTTACAGCAACTTTTGTAGATTTTTTTGCACTTGGTCTTTCTGCCCAAATGTGTTTATGATAGCAGCGCTTACAAACTGTTCCATCTGAGTTTTTGTAAAGCCAAGTAGGATTCTTCTTGCATATCCTGCATAAAGACTGTTTTCGTCGTTTTGATTTAACTTTTTTAGTCATTTCCCGTACATCAAAACTCTGTGTAGTATTTATCGTAATATTCTTGAGGTTTTGCATTTTTTCTGGTTTCTTCTTCATCTATGGCTGCTTCTTTTTTACGTTCTTCTGCACAAGGATCATAAAAATCATCATAGTTTGCATATCCTTCACTCAGAAGCTCCGAAGGTGTCATAGATGAAACTATCTGATACCTAGTTGTTTTTGGCTCGTTACTCATATCTTTTACCTATTTGATATCAGTTTCCATTGTAGTTCACATCTACTGGTTGCGTATCAATTACCGTTACAAAACTCAGACTCCAAATCCGATCATGGTTTTAAAACTTAATCACTTTGACACTAAAACTAAACAGGATATGGGAACAGAGGAAAAACTTGAAAATACTCTTGCACAGTATTTGTTCCCAAATGTTGAGTTTAGTATTGGTACTGCTTATCCTGAAGCCACTATTCCCCAAGACTTACAAGAACATAACGGGATGACTTTACAGTTTTGTACGGGTAAAAGAATGATTTACGCAAGTGACCCAAATATTCGCTCCATGTTATACCCAAATCCCTCGGATGGTGCTGCATATCCTTTACCTTTTACACCCTGTCGAAATTTCCATGAATTAGAAAATGTCAGGATTTTGGTTGTTGATGATGCGACAGGAGAGAACGGTGGTGTTATTGCAATAAGTGATGCAATCAAAATGGTGGGTGATTGTAAGGGGTTAATTGATAAAGATTTTGCTATCTCCAATAATATAAGGAACCGTGCTTTTCAATTCCGTCTTGGTATCAAACCTCAAGCAGAAAGTCCAGTTATGAGAATTGCAAAGGGTACACTTGCACCTGCACGACTCGATAAGCTGGGGAATTCCTTTTTTTCTACGGAAGGCAATCTCAAGGATGGTACTTTCCGCTCCAAGTTTGGTTGCGATATGGTAATAGCAACGTCTTCTTTTAAGGGAAGAAGAAGGGAAGATGCTATTCAACCTGGTAAATATATACTTTCTATTGGTTTGGGTGTAAAAGCATTAGCCTTATATCGAGAGCATAGTTTAGGCACTCAATTTCTAGTTAATTATCCTCATGCAGTAAAAAATGAAATTTTACCTATTATAAAACAACAAGCAGAACAACTTGCTCATGAACAAAAAGACCTAAAAAAATTAGCGCAACGATATATTGAAACTTATGAAAAACGTAAAGCTTTATTATCGCAAAATCTTGAATTAGATAATGATACTTTAAATGAAAAAGATGAATTTAATATATTTGATGATTTAGATTCTGAAGAAGATGAAGTAACTAATGATGGTGATAATCTCAATAATACTCGAAAAGACTTGTTATTTTATTCCTTATTAAAAGCAGATGTAAATAATTATTGTCAGTTAATCGAACATCCAAAGATTGTGAGCGAGCTTCAAGACTTTGTACGCAAACAATGGGTGGATATTGCAACTGGACGCTCGATCAAATTTGCTTCAGGTTTAGCTCAGCCAAGTTTAGAATTAAAGTGTGACGAAATATCTATACCTTATTTAGATGAGAATGAAGAGATTATAGTTACTCGTTCGCCATTAATTAATTCAAATGGTGCGATCACATTAAAAAATAAACATTTACGGGAAGTGCTAGATGGATGTGTTTATATTCATCCAAAAACAGCTATGGATAATATGCAATGTGATTTTGATGGTGATTTATTAGCATTTGCACCCAGTAAAGATTTTCCTCAATTGGCAAGTGAAGTTAAGCGATTGTTAAAAGCGGAAAATCGTTATCCCGATATTGTTAAAAAAGACAAAATACCCTATCAAGGAACTTTTGAAGAAATTGCTGTTTATTCTATTGATAATAAAATTGGAATTATTGCTAACGAGATTCAAAAGAATTTAGCGCTACAATCCGAAATTTGTGCAATGCCTCAATCTGAAAAATTAGACTATTTGAAAAATTTATTAAAACATTTTAATAAGTTATTTAAGCAGTATCAGCAAAGGAAACTGGCAATTTCAGATAAAATCGTGGAGCAGATAAAACCAATTGCTTCAACAAATATTAATTCTATTGATTCTGTAGAGTTAGAGAAAAACTTACATCAGGTAAAAAGTATTTTATTTGATTGTGTAGCTCATCTTAGTAATGAGCTACAAGTTGCAGCAGATGGACCCAAAAGTGCTTTACGTCCTGACAGTAAAATTATTAACTATTGTCAAAAAATAACAGATTATAAGGAAGTTGAATGGTTGACTGATAAGAAAAATCCAGAAGCTTTTACCCATCAAGGTATGAAAAGTAATGGTTATAGTCCTATAGATTTAATGATTCAACAAACAAATCAGATTTTTCAACAAAGTCAAATAGTGGCAAGACCGATTGAACAATTTAGAAAATTATATCCCAGTATTGAATCTAATCATGAACTTCTTGAAAAAGCGAAAGAAATAAAGAGTTGTTATAACTCCGACGTTAAACAGCGTATTCAACTTGAGGAATGGAAGAAACTCGAACAAGGTCCTTACTTGACAATTACTTCTCCACTGACAGGAAAACAATTGGAGGTTACTAATTTAATTTCATTTGATATTGCTAAAAAAACGGATTTTTGGCAGCTTGCAAAATTGAGTATTTGCATAGAATCAAGAAAACCATCTAAAAATATGCCCCATGTTTTTAAAGCCACTATTAAATCAACAAATGCTGATGGCAAAGAGATAAATATGACTATTGGCACAATAAGTATGAAATCAATGCGAGAACATACATTAAAACCTGGAATGACAATAAATCAAGGTGAAGTTGAATTCCACTTTGGTATTAGTGATGGTATGATTGATGTTTTGAAACAGCAAACTCTTGAATACCTTGAATCAATTAGAGATAGCACTCCGGAGAATGATAAATTACAGTTAGCAGCAGCAATTCATGATATTAGCCATACCGAAGAAAATAAAAATTATTCAGGGCTTAAAAAAGCAGGTGTAGCGTTTGCAATATTTCCTCTTGTTGTTATAAGTCAACTTGATAAATTACAGTTTACCCAAATGAGGATACTTGGTACTCAGTTTAATGATTATGCTGATAACCATTTCATAGGTGAAAAAGTTGCAATTAAATTTGAAAATGGTATTAATCCTCGCGACCCAACTAAAACTGCACGTTGGGTAATGGTAGAAGGTAAAAAGCTTGGTACTATTGATGCTACTTCTCCTCATTTGCTCGCTGGTTGTGAAGCAGTCGCTACTATTACTTCTCCTGTCACTACGAGCGTTATTGTCAGCAGTTTAAAAAATCCTGATAATAAATTACAAATTGATAATGTAGATAAATACGCTTTTGAATCTCGTCAATGGCAAGGTGAACAAGCAAATATTACTTTGGTTGTAGGACAAAATAATTCACGTAAAACACCAACTGTCTTTGCGAAGTTAGATAATCAAGTGCTGGGAGTTGTTAATAAAAAATCAGTTAACTTTTTACAAGAAAAACTTGCTGCTGCTGGTAAATCAATCCAGGAATTTACATTTTCTGGCACTTTAAAAAACGCGAGAGCTAGTTACGCGGATATCGTAATTGATCCGAACAGTGTTAAGTTTCCAGAAAGTCATAAGAATGTTTGCACCGTGTTATTTTTTGAAACACCTGTAGATAGTGCGCTTCAACAGAAAACTCAGCAAATGATGTCTAATATGCTCAAGCGGGCTGTTGAACGTGCAGTGGAATTGGGTTATGAAACTGTACAGTTTGTTGATGTTTCGACGAATCCCACAGAGTCTTCAGTTTCTCTAAGAACTATTGAGCAGCTTGCAGCAGAGTATAAAAATATAAACGTTGATTTTATTGGAAGTGCGTCGGTAGAAGATG
>JAAUSO010000211.1 GCA_012033205.1 Richelia sp. SL_2_1
AACAAAGTCGGGATAGGGCATTGCCACGACTCTAAACGGACACAGAGAGAAGGTAAGACTGGTTCTCCAGCACATCTCAGTGAAGTGTCAAGAATCACCGAGGCTTCAGCCCGGTGAGTATGTCAAATACTCCACACACTCCCGACGAAGGTGAGTGTGGGCTTCTCGGTGACTCTTCTATGAAGACATTAACCGAGCTTTAAGACCGTGTGTCCCACGGTTCTTTATTTTAACTACCACATGGATTAACAGATACTACTTTCAAACCAGCATTTTCGGCTTTGCTTGAAAGTATTGATATAAACTGTCTACATCCGGCATCATTAACACTTTTAGCTAGCCTTGATTTAGCAAGACCTTTTGTATAGCCGTTTCTACTTTAAAGTAGTATATCGAAAATCAACAAACACCCAAAAATTAATATTCGGTTCATTTTGTCGCTGTAGTAATGAATTTGTTTTCGCTATACTCAAATGCAATTCAATACTACGCAACAAAACTTACTCGCATTCATCTCACACTGACTGAGTACAGTACAGATGTGAGGATAAAAGCTGTTTCAGCTAAACTTCAACAGCCATTTTCGCTTCTTTCTGGCTTAAGCGTTCGTAAGCAGCACGCATTTTTAAACCAGTCAATACTTGGAATAAACCCGTTCCGTTATTAGAACCAGGATATTCGCGGTGCTGAAGCAGCAAATGAGTCATCTCTCCTTGATATTTAGTAGATGTGTTGCTCAAATGCGTCTCAATATAAATAACTTCATCAAGGTTATCAAATTGTCCATCAACCTCTAATACGGAGACATAGCGACCGTAATATACATCGGAGCCATAGTACATTTGCATACCAGGGTAAGAACAAGTCAGCTTACGTCCACAAGGAGTCCATTGAATTGTTGAACCTTGATCAAACAAATAAGCTGGTTCAAAACCTTCCTTATCTTCACGTTGCAGCATCCGGACTCTAAGCACTTTACGTTCTTTATCGTCTTTAATTAAATTGGTTGGCAACACCTGAAGTACCACATCAGCAAATTCTCTTTGCGGTTCAATGTAGTTTTGAAAATCTGGTTTACGAGAATTAATGGCAGCCAACACATCTTCATAATTGTGACCTCTTTCTGCCATATCCCGTTGGATTTTCCAAGCAATTTTAACTTCATCGCCGATATCTAAATAGACACTGAAGTCAAGCAAAGAACGCACCCGCTCATCATATAAAGGATGCAATCCTTCTATTACAATAATATGATTTGGTTCTATTCTTTCAGGAGGGTCTATTTCGCCGGTTTCATGGTTGTATATCGGTTTATCAATCGCTTGACCATCTTTAAGAGCTTTCATTTGCTCATACATTAAGTCAAAATTATTTGCTCTTGGATCTAGCGCTGTTATCCCTGTTTGCTTACGTTGCTTACGGTCTAAACTATGATAGTCATCTAAACAGATAACGGTCATAAATTCTTCACCAAACAAATCGATTAAGCGACGTAAAAATGTCGATTTACCGCATCCAGAGTCTCCAGCAACTCCAATCATTACAATGCGATCCGGCTTACTTGTCATAAATTCCCTCTAATTAGTTTCTAAAGATGACTGAATCAATATTTTTTTTTACACAGACAGATTTATCCTAGGTCAGGAGTTCCCTATCGGTCGCCCTGGGTCGTTGCTGCACAGCAATAGTTAACGATCGCAAACGGGTAAATAATAGCTCTTATTACTTGATCCCCGCCTTGTTAGTCGAGATTTGTGCTGTAAGTATTTAGTCCTAGCAATACTTGGGATTGTAACAGAACGGAGGTATCATATACAAGTTTTACCCCTGAAAAATACTCTTCTGTAGGCTATCTAGAATTACAAATATCCAATTACTAATTAAAAAATTGTTTTATTTCATTTTTTTTTGAACAACTATTGTGATAATTTACACATTTTATTATAGCGACTTGTGTACTTCTTAATTAAGAAATAATGGTATAAATTTTTGAATTGCCAATCCTACAACCCCTACTAGGATAATAGTATCAAAATCATCGTCAAATTACAAACAATGTATACCAAAGTACATAATTGAGTTTTGTATATATTACACGGAAAAAAATCTCCCTTGTGGTTTTTTTGTTGAGTTTTCAAAACCCCTTTATTAAGGTTGACAGATGTTTCACATCACGTAAAACTGATTATAGTTGCTTATATCACCTTCAATTGCCGACAAAGGATAGCTACAGACGGTGTATCGCGATTGCTAATACCTTTTGCGAATAAAAATTGTAGTTATAAGTGTTCTGAGCAATTTAGCTAAGAACATTTTTGCCATAAGCAATCATAACGGTGAATAGCCTGATTTAAAAAAGTGGAAGAAGTCTTGCGAACAAGGAAAATATTTTCCTTTTGTGAATTATTATCAATATCATTGATAGACCTCGGCGGTGATGGTTTGCCGAACCCTGGTAAATGCAAGCTATCTTCCGTATAAGGAGGTCAAATTTGACAAAAAAACATTAAATTGATTCATTATTAACATTCTGCGAAGAACTTATCATTTACCTTAGAAGGTGAACAGGTGTGTCTTTAACTAATCCCGTGCTAACTAAGGTGAGTTTGAGCAGTAAGGCTGGTGGGTATGTTTATTCCACTTTCTCGCATTATGGTTTTTGGTATACCGAAATTCGGCTTTACTAACCCATAGTGATTTTGGGAAAGATTTTTTTTGATACATGGTTAAGTAATCAATCGGAGTGGTAGAAAAAATGTATTATCAAGGTGCTGTTGAAAGTACTGCTAACAGTGAATCAGGTAGCCGCGTTTTTTTATATGAAGTAGTAGGTTTACGTCAGAGCGAAGAAACTGATAAAACAAACTACCAAATTCGTCAAAGTGGCAGTGTATTCATCAGAGTGCCTTACAACCGCATGAATCAAGAAATGCGGCGGATCTCTCGTCTAGGCGGCAAAATTGTGAGCATTCAGTCGATGGCTACTTTGGAGCAGCTGAACGGTAATCTTGCTTCAAATGGTGTCAACGGTGTTAGCAAAGGGGATGTTGAAGCCACATCTGTTGTAAGTAATGCAACGGATAAAGAGTCTAGAAAGAAGGATAAAAAAGGCAACACCATGACTGAAGCGAAAAGCAAGAAACACGCTGACGTTCCCGTAAATATTTACCGTCCCAAAGATCCTTTTGTCGGTAAATGTTTATCTAATGAAGAATTGGTTGGTGAAGGCGGAATTGGTACCGTTCGTCACCTCAAATTTGACCTTTCCGGCGGAGATTTACGTTATTTAGAAGGTCAAAGTATCGGTATTATTCCACCGGGAGTAGACAAGAATGGTAAACCAGAGAAACTCAGACTTTACTCCATCGCTTCAACTCAACATGGTGATGATTTAAATGATCAAACCGTATCATTGTGCGTTCGCCAATTAGAGTATAAGCATCCGGAGACAGGTGAAACAGTTTACGGTGTTTGCTCAACTTACTTAACTGGTCTTGAGCCTGGAGCAGATGTTCAAATCACTGGTCCTGTGGGTAAAGAGATGTTATTACCCGATGATCCGGAAGCGAACATTATTATGATGGGAACTGGAACGGGTATTGCTCCTTTCCGTGCTTATTTGTGGCGGATGTTTAAGGATGAAGAAAAGAAAATAAATACAGACTATCAGTTCAAGGGTTTTGCTTGGTTGATATTTGGTATTCCGACAACTCCTAACATTCTTTATAAGGAAGAGTTGGAAGAAATACAATCTAAGTATCCCGATAACTTCCGTTTAACTTACGCTATCAGCCGCGAACAAAAAAATCAAGAAGGCGGCAGAATGTACATCCAGCACCGTTGCGAGGAGTACGCTGAGGAATTATGGAAAATGGTTAAGGACGAAAAAACTTATACCTACATTTGCGGTTTGAAGGGTATGGAAGATGGTATTGATGCCGCTCTTTCCGCTGCTGCTGCTAAAGAAGGTGTAAACTGGAGCGATTACCAAAAGCAACTCAAAAAAGCACATCGTTGGAACGTCGAAACTTACTAAATGTCAGATTGACCGTGCAACGGCGGTGTACCGCTGAGTGCTGACTTTTGACAAAGCAAACTCTAGGTAGGGCAATATACCCTACCTATATTATTTACTGGAGTTGGGTGCAAATAAGGTGGGTTTTAAACTGGGAATCCTGGGATTAGGCACTGTCGGATGCGGTACAGTGCAATTATTATTAGATAGCGATGGTCGTCATCCTTTATTAGAAGAAATTGAAATATATCGCGTCGGAGTGCGATCGCTAGATAAACCTCGTGAAGTAAAATTGCCACCAGGAGTTATCACTACAGATTTAGAAACTATTGTCAACGACCCAGAGATAGATATTGTTGTAGAAGTGATGGGTGGATTGGAGCCAGCCAGAGAACTGATGCTCAAAGCCATCCGTAACGGTAAACACGTTGTCACCGCCAATAAAGCCGTAATTTCCCGCTTTGGTGAAGAATTATATACAGCCGCCAATCAAGCCGGAGTATATGTAATGCTCGAAGCATCTGTGGGTGGTGGGATTCCGGTAATTCAACCGTTAAAGCAATCTTTGAGCGTCAACCGTATTCAAGCAGTTACTGGTATTATTAATGGTACAACTAACTACATCTTGACCCGGATGCAGAGCGAAGGTAGTAGTTTCGACTCAGTATTAGCTGATGCACAGAACTTGGGTTATGCAGAAGCAGATCCTACTGCTGATGTAGAAGGTTTAGATGCTGCCGATAAAATAGCCATATTAGCTTCTATAGCCTTTGATGGAGGCATTAGAAGAGAAGATGTTTATTGTGAAGGTATTCGACAGGTAAGTAAAACTGACATTAGCTATGCCCAAAAACTGGGATTTGTGATCAAACTGTTGGCGATCGCCAAAAAATTGATAAAATATCCGTATCTGTGAGAGTTCATCCGACTTTAGTACCCTTGGGACATCCTTTAGCAAGTATTAATGGCGTTAATAATGCAATTCTTGTAGAAGGAGAACCCATCGGACAAGTAATGTTTTTTGGTCCAGGTGCAGGTGCAGGTGCCACAGCCTCCGCCGTATCATCAGATATTTTAAATCTTGTTTCTCAACTTATAAGTTTACCTGAATCAAAAATTGAAAATTCAAAATATAAAATTCCTAATTTAGACCCATTATTAGCTAGTTTTCATCAACAATATTGTCAGTTAGCTCCTAGTGAAGAACTTATTACTCGATTTTATGCGCGTTTCCTGACAAAAGATCAGCCAGGAGTAATCGGTAAACTAGGTACTTGTTTCGGTAAATGTGGAGTCAGCTTAGAATCAGTTGTTCAAACTGGTTTTCAAGAAAAACTCGCGGAAATTGTAGTAGTTACCCATGATGTCACTGAAGGTAATTTTCACAAAGCCCTAGATCAAATTCGCAACCTGGAAGCAGTTGATAGTATTCCTAGTTTATTACGAGTGCTTTAAAAAGAGTGAGGAGTTAGTTTTGTAGAGACGTAGCAATGCTACGTCTCTACGGGAGTGAGGAGTGTTAGCGCAGCGTGTCCGTAAGGACATGGAGTGAGGAGTTATATCAAATCCGAATGATTAGTTATTATTACCAATTACCAATTCCCTATTCCCTCTTCCCTCTTCCCTCTTCCCTCTTCCCTCTTCCCTATTCTTAAAAATAAATATTTGTCTTGAAAAACTAGTTAATAGATGTAGTCTATGGCTTAATCTTGTTAGATGCAAATTCTAATACCAACAGGGTAATTATCACGATGACTAACAAGTCACCAATAGATCCTCAGTCATCTTCAGACAATGACTTGGGATTTGACGATTTTATAGGTATACTAGTTGCCTTCTTAACTATCGGTACAATTCTTTTTTGGTCGCTTTCCCGAAAAGATTCTAATTGGAACTTTAGCAACTTATTTTCACAAGCTCCTGCTAGTGACAATGTACAAACTACTACCAATGATAATTAACTAAGTTGTTAGTACCTTCCCCGGAACCCAACAACATTCCTAAGTCTCGTCAACCTGTTACTGAGACTACACCAACCCAAACAAATCCAGTTTTATTAGAAAGCGAAACAGTTGACACCGTAATACCACCATTATTAGTAGCACCACCTGCAACAAAATTACCTCCCGATTTAGAGCAAGTAGTACCTGATATCCAATCTTCGGACAATAGCAATAAATCTAGTGTTGATGTACAACCTAAAGCTACTAACACACCAGTAGTTGTGAATACACCAACTCCAACTCAAACACCTACCGTTGAAGCCAAAGCGACAAAATTACCGACAATTCCCCCACCCATCGCTTTTAGAGATGTATCTGCTGATTTTTGGGCAAATCGTTTTATAAACGAACTTTCATCACGGAAAATTATCGAAGGTTATCCAGATTTTACCTATAGACCACAACAACCCGTCAACCGTGCTGAATTTGCTTCCATAATTGGAAAAGCATTTCAAACTGACGTTAGTAACAACCAAAAAGTATTTAAAGATATACCAGAAAATTTTGGGCAGAATCAGCGATTAAACAAGCTGTCGGCACCAAATTCATGACTGGTTATCCCGATAATTCTTTTAACCCCGAACAGAAGATTCCTAGAGTACAAGTTATTGTATCTCTTGTGACTGGACTGAATTTAAAGACTTCCGCTTCCCCAGAGCAAGTTTTAAGCGTCTACAAAGATGCCGATAAAATTCCTCAATGGGCAAGGGAAAAAGTTGCAATTGCTACAGCAAATAATCTTGTTGTTAATCATCCAGAACCTGCTTTATTCAACCCGAATCAAGAAGCTAGCCGTGCAGAGGTGGCAACAATGATTCATCAAGCCTTAGTGAAAACAGGTAAACTGCCATCAATAAAATCAAAATATGTGGTGGGTCAACAGTAGTAATACTTAAATTAAAAGCGGACAAGTATTGTTATTGATACTTATCCGCTTGTATGGATAATCAAAATATTGGGAATTACGGGCAAGATGTAAGCCCTGCGGGCAGGCTGCGCCAACGCACTACAAATCTACGTGTATTACGTAGGTAAGAATATTCCTCAATTATTTGCTCATTTTAAGCATTTTTGCCTACTACTTGTGATTTGAGGGTTGTTATTTCACTAGTCAACTCATTACGAGTGGAGGCTTTGAGTAGGTAGCGGTAAATAAACCAAGCAGAATAGCCAATACCAATTAATTCAAAGGTTGGGGCTACTAAAGGAATATCATTCAATGCATCCAAGACAGCTAGCACTACTCTAACTGCGATTAATGCACCTAAAGCTATGCCAAAGTAAATCAATGGCTGCTTATATTTATTAAAGAAAGTTCCCGCATAATCCGGCAATGTGGCTAAAAACCCAGAAAGTTGTTCTCCGTATTTTAGCCATTGCTCTTGAGACTGCGTGGAAGGCTGTATTTTAGTTATAGTTCCAGTAGGATTGTTCATTTCTGGGACTTTTGCCTCTGAAGTTTGAGTTTCCACGATTTCCGGTTCTTGCATTGTGGCTTCCATGATGGTAGGACTTGTTTTTGATTCTTCTAGAGACTGCTACTCGCTCGTTCAACTCTGAGGTTGAAAGTTATTCAAAGCAGTTATCAGCTAGAAGCGAACAGGATTGATTATTTCTAGTAATGAAGGAGTTCTCAGTTAGAGGAACTAGAATTCCCAAGACCAAATTGTATCCTGCACGTGCAAGTTGTTAATAATCATAGCCATTTAACTACAGATTATGCAAAAATCTGCTGAATTTTTAATTTTTATCAAATCTTAGTATAAACGTATTTTGAATCAAAAAATATACAATTTGTTATGGTCTATTAATTAAAGCAGTAATTGCTTAAGATCAAAAACTCCGACTTCTAAAAGAATTACACTAGAAATCGGAGAATTGTGAATTATTATTTTGTTTTGTATTTGGTGGTTTTATCGCTAAGTTTACAAGAAAAATTAGTTACCTTTGCTAATTAAGCTTTAGAAGCTTGTTACTTAGCCAATGCAGAGAGATTAATTCCCAATGGGGAAAATCTAGTCCCAATCCGGAATATCTAAATCTTCTCCACCAACACCAATTCCTGTATGGAATATCTCAGCATTGGTGATATTAATATCTTCCATCGATGCTTGATAGACGTTGGAATCGTAAATTTGAGCGTTAGTTAAGTTAGCATCATTCAAATTCGCTTGCTTAAAATTAACATTTGTTAAGAAAGCTGAACTTAGTTTAGCGTCTTCTAGATTTGCACGAGTCAAGTCAGCACCTTCAAGATTTGCGTGTTCGAGGTTTGCTCCCTGAAGATTTGCACCTCTCAAATCAGCACCTATTAGATGTGAACCGCGCAGATTTGCCCCTGACAAGTCGCAAGCAACGCATTCCCCAGTTTTAAGCAGCTTTTGTACATCCTGCGGATTTTCTCCTTTAACAGAACTAGCGAAAAACAGGGGAGCCACTATAGTTATAGTTATAGTTAAAGTAGCCACAAGTTTGTTAATCATAAAATTTTCCCCTTTTGCAATCAAATATCTTCCGTTCATTTCCTCACACTCATATTATCTCACTAAATCACTAGAGTATAAGGATTAACGACAAAGCTTCACAGTGATAATCGTTTTCATTTGAGACAATCGGGGAGTAGATTATTTATTTGATTTATTCAACTTAAGATTATCAAGGTTTTCAGCTATTTTTGAGTCGGGATAATTCTTGATTGGTTAATGTAAACTTTTGTTAAAAACAACTAAGACTGGGTATAATTTTTTTTAATTAAATGATGATTTTACGTAGGAAAAAATCAACTTTAAACAGATAAAAATATACAGGGAAAATACACGAATAATTATGTATCTTGTTTGGAACTATATTCTCCCAAAGCTGCAAATAAAAAGACTGAGTAGCGATAAGCTAGATGAAATCAAGCACTCAAAAATTCTCGCATATACTGATTTACTAACTGTGGCTGCTCTTGCTGTACCCAGTGGCTACAATTAGGAATATATTTAATTTGGAAATCTTTAACATAGGTTTCGGTACCGTAAGTTAATTCTTTTCCTAATGCAGTATCCTCTTCTCCCCAAACCATCAAAGTTGGAACTTCGAGAATGCTCCAATTTCGATTAAACATTGCTGAACTCAAAATATTCCGATAATAATTTATCATTGCTCTTAAAGCTCCACGTTTAGCAGCAGCGTCTTTATAAGCATCAATATCTTCTTTACTGAAAGCACTTTTATTAATTGCCATACCTTTAAAAGCATTTTCAATAAACTGATAGTCTTGAGCTTGGAGAAATAATTCAGGAATTAAAGGTAGTTGGAAAAAGAACATATACCAACTACGTAATAATTGCTGAGGAGTTCGTAAACCTTCCGAGAATTTAGCAAGATGGGGACAATTCATAATAACTAATCGTTCTACCATCTCTGGATAATCGTAAGCAAAATTCCACGCAATTGCTCCTCCCCAATCGTGCGCTACCAGCACGCACTTTTCATATCCCAATCCTCTAATAATTCCTTCTACATCGCGAACTAATTCATTCATCACATAAGCAGACTGCGATGCAGGTTTTTCGCTATCGTTATAACCGCGTAAATCTGGTGCAACTACTTTAAAATTTGCAGCAAATTCTGGAATTTGATGTCTCCACGAGTACCAAAACTCCGGGAAACCGTGAAGCATTAACATCAAAGGGCCGCTTCCTTGGGTTACGTAGTGTAGGTTTACCCCATTAGTTACGATGCATTCGTGTTGCCAAAAACCTTCCATAATATATATTTAGTTGAGATTTAGTTGAGACTATTTGCTTATCTTACTGGCAGAAGGGGACAACGAGATGAATCAAGAAAAGTCTTTAACAACAATCAAGTAATAGATTATTAATTTGGATTATATTATTAATTATTTTCTATTTGAGCATGGATGATTTTAATCAGAAAAATAAATCCTGAAGATATCGAACAATTTTTTTTATGGCGAGATGCAGATATTTATATTCATAATATACTGCGAAGAGAGGTTATGGAACACAAGGAAGGAAAGCGGGTTATCTTCATCGCTTTAATTAATTCAACTATTGTAGGCACCGTACAATTTGTTCCTCAACATGGTGACATTGAATTAGCAGATGGAAATTCTACTGCTTATTTACAATCGCTTCTAGTGGATAGGAATTATCGAAGACAGGGAATCGGTTATAGTCTCATCCAAGCTGTTGAATTTGAAGCAATAAACCTTAATTTTCAGCGATTAACTATTATGGTCGAATTAGATAACTTGGTAGCTTTGAAACTTTATCAAAAGATGGGGTTTTCTTTTTTTAAAAATTCAAATAATATGTGGCGAGGTACTGAATATTGTGTCATTTGTTTAGAGAAAAGTTTGGTTTAAAAAGACTTTTTGAATCAGCAATATTCTTGTATCAAAATTATCTTAAATTATCTTAAATTATCTTAAAAATTCCACAGTAAAAAACGCTTCCCGATTACTCGGAAAGCGTTTTCTATGTATTATTTAATTATTAACCGTTGATTGCGGGAGCGCTAATTGCAACAGGTGCAGCATCAGCAGCAGCTAAATCTAAGGGGAAGTTGTGAGCGTTGCGCTCGTGCATTACTTCCATACCCAAGTTAGCTCTGTTCAATACATCAGCCC
>JAAUSO010000212.1 GCA_012033205.1 Richelia sp. SL_2_1
AGTTAGGAGTTAGGAGTTAGGAGTTAGGAGTTAGGAGTTAGGAGTTAGGAGTTAGGAGTTAGGAGTTAGGAGTGATGAATTTTAACCTCTAACCTCTAACCTCTAACCTTTGACCTGATTTGTATTCTAGATGTTACATCTAACTCAGATAATTAGCTATAACATTATGTGACAATACTCGTAAATTCTATATTATGATGCAATGGCAACAACTTTTAACGAGACAAAGATTAGGTAAAAGTAGTCCTGTTGACTCTGAGTCTGCACGTAGTTGTTTTCAAAGAGATTATGATCGCTTGGTGTTTTCTTCTCCTTTTCGACGTTTAAAAGATAAGACTCAGGTTTATTCTCTACCAAAAAACGATTATTTACGTACTCGGTTAATTCATAGTATTGAAGTTTCCTGTGTTGGTCGTTCGTTGGGTACAATTGTCGGTAGCGAAGTTATTCAAAGACACAATCTTAAAGATTATAGTCCTTCAGATTTCGGGGATATTGTTTCAGCTGCAAGTCTCGCTCACGATATTGGCAATCCTCCTTTTGGTCATTCAGGAGAGGATGCTATTCAAAGTGGTTTTAAAAATGGTATGTAAGTACACCAAAAAGCCTCAGTAATATTGAGGAGATTGATTTTAATTTATTTGAAGGTAATGCTCAAGGTTTTCGGATTATTACTAATCTGGAAATGCAGCCAAGAACAGGAGGAATGCAACTTAGTTGTCCAACTTTAGCAGCTTTGGCAAAGTATCCCAAAGAATCTTATATTCCCGAACATATACTGAATGGTTATCAAGGTAAAAGTATTACTAAATATAATTTTTTTCAATCAGAAAAAGAGTTATTTACAGAAGTTGCTCAAACGGTAGGGTTGATTCGCCGTAGCAATCAAGTTGCTTGGTGGGCAAGACATCCCTTAGCTTTTTTAATGGAAGCTGCCGACGATATCTGTTATTTAATAGTAGATATAGAAGATGGATTTCGCATGAGATATATTCCTTTTACAGATGCGAAAAATTTACTCAATAGTATTGCTCAACGTTCGGAATCTGACATTAAAGGACAAGCGAATACTGAAGAAGAAGAAATTAAGTATTTACGCGCTCGTGCTATTAGTGAACTTGTAAAAGAAACTGCAAATATATTTTTGTTGAAAGAATCAGAAATACTGACTGGTGAATTCGATCGCGATTTGCTATGTGTAAGTAAATATGCTGCTATACTTGACGAAATCCGCTCGGAAACGCAAAATAAAGTAATTCAACATCCAGATGTGATTAGTACTCGTATTGCTGGACATGAAATTTTAGGTCATTTATTTAGGGAATTTGCTGATGCAGTTTTATCAAAAGGCGATAAAGCTAAGTTTCTCAAACAAATAATACCAAAGCAATATCTATTTAGTGAACATCAAGATTGTTATCATAAAATTCTCCAAGTCACCGATTTTATTTCTGGGATGACTGATTCTTACGCTACAACTATGTTTAAGAAACTTAAAGGAATTTCTTTGTAATCGAGCTTTTCCCGTTCTTACAGATAAATAAATCATGTAGAGACGTTGCAATGCAACGTCTCCGAATATTAATTTATCTGCAAAATGCTGTATTTTGGTTTTACACAGAAATAAAATCGCTTTCGTTAATCAAATTATTATTGACATTTAATAAAGTAACTAAAATTTGATTACCTTGAAGAATATTAGTATTATTTCCACTTGCTTTAATAGTCAAATCCTCGAAAGTCAAACTATCAGATAAACCTAGAGTATCAACATCATCTTCAAAATCGTAGATAGTATCTCTTCCTTTAACGGAACTAAGAACAAAAATATCACTACCACCTTCACCATAAAGTCTATCACTCCCAGCACCACCATTAATTAAATCATCACCTTCACCACCTTTGAGAATATCGTTTGCGCTACCACCAATTAAGGTATCGTTTCCACCTCTTCCGTAAAGATAAGCAATTCCACTAAAATTAGCAGCATCGATTTTATTGGCACTTTCACCACCAGTTAAAGCAGCACCTTCAATACTTACAAGAGTATCAGTACCAACTCCGATTAATTGATTGTCTGTGAGGATAAAATCAACATCAGCAGTTTCACGAATAAAGTCAATGCCATCTCCTCCATCGATAGAGTCATCACCTTCACCACCATAGAGATTATCGTTTCCGCTTCCACCAATTAAGGTATCGTTTCCTCTGTTTCCGTAAAGGAAATCATTTCCTCCTCCTCCATCAATAATGTCATCTTCTTGGGTACCTCTAAGTCTGTCTATTTCTGTAGTACCTTCTATTGTTAAACCATCAAGATTATTAAGGTTAATTGTAACCGTTTGATTTTCGCTGATTGAGGTGCCATCGCTGACTGTTAGTTGTAATTCAAAGCTGGGGTTACTTTCAAAATCTAAATCATCAGCATCGTTAACGATGATTCTTCCGCTTATGGAGTTGATAGTAAATGCTGCTTTTCCATCACCATCTAAATCTAGATTTCCATTGGTGATTGTCCAATTTGATAGAATATCTTTGTTTGCATCTGTTGCAATCACTCTACCGACAAAAGTACCGGCTCTACTATTTTCGTTTAGAGAAAAACTTTGATTTGCATTGATAATTGGTATATTGTTGACATTTTCCACTGTTAAACTAAAAATATTTGCAGTAGATTCACCTGCATTGTCTCTTGCTGTTACTTTAACCTGAATTACACCAACATGATTGTTTTTGGGAGTACCGCTAAATGTAGCAGTTTCAGGATTAAAAACTAACCAAGTTGGTAACGGTGAATTATCTGATAAAGTTGCATTTAAGGTAAGTTGCTCTGCATCTAAATCTTTGAAAGTGTTATTTGGTATGCTGAAATTGAATGTGGTATCTTCGACGATTGTTTGATTACTAATGGGATTTGCAACTATTGGTACATCGTTAATTGATTGAATGCGAATTTCTCTGACTACTGGTTTACTAGTACCGTTAAAATTACCATCATTAAGCACAAATTCAATTTGACGGTAATGAGTTAAAGGTTTATCTGAATTATTAGCGTAAGTAATGTTACGCATTAACGCTTCTACTGCTTTTGGAGTTGCTTTGGAAGTAAAGTTAATTTCTAAAGGAATATTATCAAAACCACCTTTAAAAGTACCAATCAAGCTACTTTCAAATAAAATACTGTCACCAAAAACATTGATTTGACCAGCACCATTACCTTGACTATTAATGCTTAAAATGTCTTGATTAGAAATACTTGAAATCAAGCGGACAGTTAATCTTCCTTTTTCAAAATTAGGAGAATCAAGGTCTATTAATGTTATTTGTGAATCAATAACCACACCAGGATTATTTTCTTGGTAAGTGACAATGTTATTCGGAGAATAACTTAAATATTTGGAATGAGTGGTGAGTGAAATATCACCTAATTTTACTTCTGCTCCAGCATAAGGATTATTATCTCCAAAGAAAATAAAATTAGTTTTGCTATAGGGATTAGGGAAAAATTTGTCAGGTTCGGTAGTGGGTTTATAAGCTGAATAATTTCGTAATCTTCCGCTAAGAATCGATTTATTATCAGCGTAAAGAGTGTAATTGTATCCAAAAATTGCTAAATCATAATTAACAGATTTAGTAGTGTCAAAATCCACTCCTTCTACTTGAGTAAATAAAGTCAGATAAGGATTGGTGATATCAGCAGCTTGAGAAGTTCCTGTATTAAATACACCATCTTGCTGTACCCAAATGCGATTTTCCCAGAAACCTAGTTCAATACCTTCGCTACTGCTACCGAGTAAAGTAACGCTAAAACCTGCTCTGTCTGCCTTTCCATCTCCGTTTTTATCGGTGTTACCATAACTGGTATGGTCTTCTGAAAGCAGTTGAAGGTTGAAGCTGAGAATATAACCTTCATTTTTATCAAGGGGGGGAATTGTTCTAGTATTGAAACCAGCATAAGCTTCATTCCCAGAGGTAAGTTTAATCCCACCATCAACTAAAGTTTTGCTCACATTTGAACCAAACTGTTGATATGCAAACCAAGAACCATTAGGTGTAGAATTGGGGTTGATTGGATCTAAATTAGTGCTGCTATCGTAAAGAAGTTGATTTCTACCGATAAATGGAGCATCGTTAACAGGTTGGACATTAACAATTTTACTGACAACTTCGCTAGTACCACCGTCACCATCACTAATTATCAATTCTACGGTACGAGGATTTGTAGAAGGATTACGAGAGAAATTAGTATAGCTGACTCTACGTAGTAATTGTTCAACAATTGGACGTGTAGCATTAGCATTAAAATCAATTACCATATCCTCAACACCATAACTAGGAGTCAGGATACCGATTTCAATATTTTGATATTTAACAATTCTGCCATCTAATACAATACTACTGTTTCCATGAATACCCAAACGGTCATCAGGATGACTACCATTGTAATCCGAACGGTTAATTTTCCTTTGTTGAAGTTATCAGAATCTCGGTCTAAAATTATTGCATTTGGCTCGATAAATTGAGGTTGACTATAGTTATTAAAGCTATTAATTTCTTTGAAATTTGCGATATAAGATGATAATTTAATTTCGGGAGCTTGGTTTTCTAAAACCCATACCTGGGAACCATCCAAACTATCATCTTTGACAAAATAGAGTTTATTGTCGATCGCAGTTAAATTAAAATCTTCATCAAATCCACTATTACGATTAATATCATCTATAAAAATTGCATTACCGTTACTTTCTATTTTCCATAATTTTCTGCTTACAGTATCAGTAGCAGTAAAATAAAGCGCGTCATTAATAATAGTGAAATTGGAGAAGTTCGAGAATTCACTACTAATATTTACAACAGGTTTAACTTGTCCGTTACTATTATCTATCCACCACAGTTTTTTACCAATATTATCAGTAGCAGTAAAATAAAGCGTGTCGTTAACAACTATTAAATTTTCCGGATTGGAAGAAAGACTACCAGGATTAATATCTTTTACAAGTGTTACGTAACCTCTATTATCTACTTTCCATAATTCCCTACCGCTATAATTACTTCCTTGATCAGCAGTAAAATAAAGCGTGTCTTTGACAACTGTTAAATTTGAGGGATTAGAAGATTCAGCACCATAGAAAATATCTTTAACCGTAATTGTCTGCGGATTTCCATCACTATCAATTCTCCAAAGTTCTGTACCATAGCTATTAGTAGCAGTAAAATAAAGAGTACCGTTGACAACAGTTAAATTTTCTGGATTTGATGAACTTTCGCTAGGATTTATATCGCTGATTCGTTGAGAATAACCTTGTTGATTTATCTTCCATAATTCTTTACCGTATCTCCCATCATCAGCAGTGAAGAAAAGCGTATTATTAATAAAGGTGAGATTTTCCGGATTAAATGCAGGATAGGTAGAACTACTATCTCTAACTATTTCTGCATCACCTATTTGATTTATTCTCCACAGTTTTCCGGCATTTTCTTCTCCAAGAATAAAATAAAGTGTACCGTTAATATTAGTGAGATTTTGCAGAGTTAAAGTTGGATAATTGCTACTATTAAAATTAATAAATTTAACAGACTTAAAATTACCTGCATTATCTATCTGCAAAAGTTGTATTTTATTTCTATCATCAGTAGCAGTGAAGTAAAGTATATCGTTGACAACAGTTAAATTTTCCGGATTTGAAGAACGGTTTCCTAAAACAATATCTTTAACAATTAGAGGAACGTCATTATTATTTATTTTCCATAATTCTCTACCTTTATCTTCAGTTTGAACAGTAAAATAAAGAATATCGTTGAAAACTGTGAGATTTTCTATATTTGAAGAACGATTACCTAAGTTAATATCTTGAACTAATTCTGGAACACCATTATTAATTCTCCATAATTCCCTACCTTTATCTTTCGTTTCAGCAGTAAAGTAAAGAGTACCATTGACATTAATAAAATCTGCTGGAGCTTGACGAGTATTACGATTTATTTGACTTACACGAACCGCAGTTTCTGTATTATCAAATTCATTCCTCAGTTTCCACAACTCATTACCATTATTTCCATCACTAGCAGTAAAATAAACCGTGTCGTTGATAACTTGTAAATTCGATGGATTCGAGATTGGGTTAATACTACGGACAGTTTCTACATAACCATTATTATTATTTATCTTCGCAAGTTTTGAATTATTATATCTATCGGTTAGATTAAAATAAAGACTATTATTCGCAATGGTTAAATTAGATATCGATGAACTCGGATCGATTCCATTTATACGATTAGCGTAACCGTTATCAATTTTCCATAATAAGGAATTGTCGGAAATAAAATAAAGAATGTCATTGACAACGGTGAAATTAGATAAATTGGAGTAACTACTAAAAGTACCTAGAACTTGTTGACTATTACCATTACTATCAATTTGCCAAACTTTTAACCCGTTATATCTATCAATGCCGCTAAAATAAAGAATGTCATTTACAACTACCAAATTTGATATATTTGATAAATTTAATAAACTACCATAATTATTGAGTTGTTGAGCATTACCGTTACTATCTATCTTCCATAAGTATGAACGATTATAATCAGTAGTACTAAAATATAACGTGTTATTAATAGCAGTCATATTTGATAAATTATAGAAATTGCTATTAATCCCAGTAATCGGTTGAGTATTACCTTGATTATCTATCTTTAAAAGGATGACATTATTGTATCTATCTTGAGCAGTAAAAAAAAGTGTATTGTTAACAACGTTGAAATTAGAAAAATTGGCAAACTCGTTAGGAATATTATTAATTTGCTCAGTAAGTCCGCTACTTGTTGTTCTCCAAAGTTGAATTTTATCGGATTTATCTGTCAGAGTAAAGTAAAGTGCTTCATTAAAAATAGTTAGATTTGTAGGATGAGAAGACTGAGAATAAAGACTAATTTCTTGGACAACTTGTGGTTTCTCAAAACTATCAAGCTTCCATAATTCTTTACCATATTTTTCATCATCAGCAATGAAATATAGCGTATTATTAAAGACGGTTAAATTATCAGGATTAGCAGAATTTGCACCTAAATTAATATCTTCAACAAGTTCGGGTGTACCTGTATTACTTATCTTCCATAATTCTCTACCTTGTTTACCATTGTCAGCAGTAAAATAAAGTGTACCGTTAACAACTGTGAGATTCTCAGGATTAGAAGATGCAAAACCCAGATTAATCTCGTTTACACGTATAGGAGGAGTTCCATTTGCTTCTAATTTCCAAAGTTCTCTACCACTTCTACCATCATCAGCAGTGAAGTAAATAACTCCATTAACATCGGTTATATCTGAAGGATTGGAACCAACTAAAACAGAATTTAAATATGTTAATTTTTTTGGTGTATTCATGTTTTTATTTAAATGATTATTCAAATTTTTTTTGAAAAGTCGGGTTTTTACAATACTGTAAAACCAGATAATCCTGATCAAAAACCCGATTTCTGGTGATTCACTAGTTTTGAGAAGTCGGGTTTTTACAATATTTGTAAAACCAGATAATCTTGATCAAAAACCCGACTTCTTTTTAAAATTTATGGAAAAAATTCTATTTATTATCTAATAACTATTTTCCGAATTTACGGTATAAATTACATCGATAAATTCTCTGAAAGTTTTTCAAAAGAAGCTTGAAGAAGGAAGTATTTTGTATAAAGCTATCGGTTAATACTTACTAATAATTGCTAATTACGTATTTTTATGTACAAAAATATAAAATTAAGACGTTGCATTGCAACGTCTCTACATCAAGATTTATATTTAGATTTAATCCCGATAAAAACCCGGCTTGTGTAATTGTTGTCGTAATAACACTGAAGCGTTGAAGCGCTACTACGAGCCAAGTTATGATTTTTCTTGCTGACTTACTTATTTTCGAGATAAATTTTTGTATTGTGCTTCTAACTCAAATCTATAGAGAGAGGGGAAGACAATTATCAATGAACAATTATTAATCAAATAATTGATAACTGATAATTGACTAACCATAATACTCAACTCGACTTGCTAAGCTCATCTTCCTGCGGAAATCAAGAAAATTTTAGACAATTTTACTGTCTTTAGTATTTAAAACGTCTCTTACGCTGCTTCGATCTAGCAATTGCTTTACGCTTGTGTTTTTGTAGAGGTGTTTCAAAGTGACGATGCTTCTTGATGTCCGGCATAATACCAGCTTTAGAAACTTCACGTTTGAATCTACGTAATGCTGATTCAATTCCTTCGTTCTCGCCTACAACTATTTGGGTCATTCTTTCTCCTATCTAAACTAACATTCTTCAATATCGCAATCAATGCTCAAATCTAAACATTAACATTAACTGCGAGCAAAAAAAGGGCAAACTTCTTGTATGCCCTTCATACTCAAAAGTTAAATAATTTTCTAATCGGCTAGAGCCGCCTCTATTATATACTTCACTACTACTTCCTTACCATCTACCACCGGCGGCACCTTTTTCTGGTTTTGGCTTGGCTTTGTTAACTTTTAGATTGCGGCCCATCCATTCAGCACCATCAAGGGATTCTATTGCTTTATCTTCTTCTGTATCAGTTCCCATTTCAACAAATGCAAAACCTCTGATACGACTTGTTTCTCGGTCCAGTGGTAAATAAATGCTTTTTACATCTCCATATTCTAAAAAGACCTGCTTCAGGTCACCTTCTGCAACCTCATAAGAAAGATTGCCTACGTAAATCGACATACAACGTCTCCAGAATTAACAATGCGAGGAGATTTACATCCGGAGAAGTCTGCAATACATAATCTAAACAAACTGACCAACCGAACTTAATCTTCTGGTTTATACCATAGCATAAATCAGATGCCTGTGCTGCTTCGATAGAAACCTTTTGGCATCCGTATTTTAACGGCAAAAATATCGTTTTATGAACAAAATATTTAATATATATTTAATATATATTTAAGATTAGGAATATTAAGAATATTAGGAATTGCAAATGGGGAATCGGATATAGCACATATAGGATATAATCTCAAGATGTTGCTGTGCTTCCTCCGTTCCCCTTGAAGTTGCTTGAGTACTAGATTGTTGCGATAACTTGCTCAATAATTTGTAAAGCCCGATTTATTTGCGCTTCGGTAACAATTAACGGTGGTACAAAACGGACAACTTTGGCTCCTGCTGGTACTAAAAGTAAACCTTCATTCATTGCGGCTTTAACTACATCAATCGCCGTCAATTCAATATCTGGTTGTAGTTCCATGCCATTAATTAAACCCCAACCGCGTACTTCGGCAATGCTATCGCCATACTTTGCAGCAATTGCTTGTAAACCGGAACGCAATTGTTGACCCCGTTCATGTACATTTTGGATAATATTATCTTTCTCCAAAGTATGACAGACTGCGAGGGCTACAGCACAAGCAAATGGATTACCACCGAAAGTACTAGCGTGTTCTCCTGGCTCAAATATATCGCAAAATTTCTTCGCCATCATCGCACCAATGGGAATACCACCCCCTAAACCTTTAGCACTGGTGAAAATGTCTGGTTCGACTCCGAGGTATTCATAACCCCATAATTTACCACTGCGTCCCATTCCCACTTGTACTTCATCGAAAATTAATAAAATACCAGTCTCATCACAAATCGAGCGCAGCTTCTGAAAATATTTTATATCTCCAGGACGAACTCCGCCTTCTCCCTGTAACGGTTCTAACAAAATAGCCGCAACACCATAATCACCTTCGTCTAACTCGCTAATTGCTGCTTCTACAGCATCAATATCGTTGTAGGGTACGTAATCAAATCCTGGTACTAGGGGGTAGAAGTTGGTTTGATATTTCGGTTGTCCGGTAGCGGTAATTGTTGCTAAAGTCCGTCCGTGGAAGCTAGCATTTGCCGTGAGAATAATCGGTTTATCGATATCTAAAACGGTATGAGCGTATTTCCGTGCCAATTTGATCGCGGCTTCGTTGGCTTCGGCACCGGAATTACAGAAAAATACTCGATCGGCACAGGAATTATCAACTAACCAACGCGCTAGTTCTCCTTGTTCGGGAATGTAATATAAATTTGAAATGTGGTGTATTTTTTGAATTTGTTGCGTTACGGCTTCGATTAACGCCGGATGTGCGTGTCCCAAGGTGCAAGTAGCAATTCCTGCTACAAAGTCAAGATATTGCTTTCCTTCGGTATCCCACAGCAAGCATCCATCACCTTTTTCTAAAGCTATAGGAAAACGTCCGTAAGTGGACATCACAACTTGATCAAAGCTTTCTTTATTAAAAGGGGTAGATGCTTGGTTTGCTTGTTGAACAAGAGTCTCAATGCTCACAGCTTAACTCCTGAATATCTGTATTTTTAGACAAATTGTATAAATCTGAGAAAGAAAAATTAAACATTTCTGGACAAATTCCTTTCTCTTTTACTTTTTACCAATAGTGAAGGTAAAACATCTATTGTAATGTAAATTACTATTTTTGGAAAATAATTTCAAAAGCAATCGCTAATGCTCTAACTTTAACCTCTAACCTCTAACCTCTAACCTTTGACCTCTAACCTTTGACCTCTAACCTCTAACCTCTAACCTCTAACCTCTAACCTCTAACCTCTAACCTCTAACCTCTAACCTTCTAACCTCTTAACCTTTAAAA
>JAAUSO010000045.1 GCA_012033205.1 Richelia sp. SL_2_1
CTCTAACCTCTAACCTCTAACCTCTAACCTCTAACCTTTAACCTCTAACCTCTAACCTCTAACCTTTAACCTCTAACCTCTAACCTTTAACCTCTAACCTTTAACCTTTAACCTTTGACCTTTAACCTTTAACCTTTGACCTTTAACCTTTGACCTTTAATTTTTCTGATATTCACTACCACTAGCACGGAAACCTTTTTCTCTAAGGATAATATTACCGTTGTTGGCATTGTTAATAATAAAATCTACTTCACCGAAAGGAATAAATCGGACATAGTAAGCTGAATTATCCTTGATTGCGACATAGCTTTTCCATTTGCTCTGAGCATCAACTTGGGGTAATCTCGCAGCTTCTACAGCATATAATTCTGTCTTTTCACTACGATTGTCATAAACATTCATATAAATCTGTCCTTCTTCGGCATAAATTCTTACTGTTCTGCTATTGGTAGCAAAAAGTAGTTGAGTGGAAGCAGGAGAAGGATTTGTGTAAGTTACTTCAATTACATCTTCCCGTACCCAACCGATATCATCTGGTTGAGAACCGAATTTTACTTTATACCAAGAGCGGGTATCTCCAGCAGGTTTGGTTTGGTCGAGAATTTTGACTTTATCACCTTTTTTTCCCTCGTGAATGACGCGATTATTCAGCGAAGGTCCGGAACGAATGTTAACTGTATTGATAGTATTATTGTTAGTCTTGAGAATGCCATCGCTAGCTGTAGCAGTTTGTATTGGTGTAGGTTGATTAGCGTCTGTCATTAGTTTATCTCCAATTATTAATACATGGGGGTACTCAAACATCGTAGTAACTCTCATTGCAATTGGAACGAAGCATGAAAGAATGTAACTTTGTATAAATTAATTATTAGCTAAAAGTATTCTGGTTTACTACTATTATTTGCTACAAATTTGTCAGAATGCATTTTTTGCAACATTCTGAAATGTTTGAGGAGATTTGGGTATAAATAACCTTACGAGACGCGGAGGTGCGGAGGGAAGAGGTAGTAGAGAGACGCTCATAGTATCGCGTCTCTACAAGGTTTCTGGATGACGCATATTTATTTTCCGGAGATGTCTAATAGTTATAAACCCAAGCAATAGCGAACAGCAGCTTCCACTTCTAGTATTTTTGACTCTGAAATTTGACCTGCTGATTGAGCGGGAAACCGACTTTTATCCAAAGAGCGTATTTGAAAACACATGAAAACTGTTTCTATTGGTAATCCGCTTTCATCTGAAGAAACACGTACATTTGTTGCATAATTACGCTCAATATTAGACCCTTTAGTTCCTACTATTACGGTGACAACTAAAGGCAAATGATTAATGCTGTTAATAGACAATACTAAAACTGGGCGTTTACCAGCTTGCTCTCTTCCTTCAACAGGATTAAGATTGACGAAAAAAATTTGACCTCGTTCAATACTCACTGCTTTTCCAAACCATCCATTTGGGTAATAGCAAATTCTTGATCGATAACATGAATTTCAGTTTGAATATCATGATCATTTGCCATGTCAGCCATTTCTTTTTCGATGTCTTGAGAATTTAACGGGAAAGAATTCGTATTTGTCTTCTGTCGCAAGTTTTTTACCAAACTTTCTAAAAGCCACATTTGCTCTTCTAGAGATAAGTTGCGGATGGAGCGGTCAATTTCTAGTAATTTAGGTGATATCATTCTTCAGCTATTTAACAAGGTTCTTAAATTAAGTTTATCTTAGGAAAAATAGAACCTGAGACATATAAGCCTGACGGCATAGCTTCGCGTACCGCCAATCTCACAGAAGCATCTCACAGAAGCAACATGAGTGTATTTGGAAGAGTTTCCTTCCCAGTAGTGAATGATATTTATGTAACCGTATTTACCAAAAGACACTAAAAGTTTCCGTAAACCTGCAATTTCATCGGAAGAGACAATTACTTGTACTGCACGCGCTGCGGCATCAGGATTATTAAGTTTTATAAAATTATAATGGCGATTTAAATCTTCTGTTGCTGTTTGACTCCATACTACCTGGGACATGGGCGTTCTTCGTCAGTTCCTAAACTATCAGCCCATTCCCGTACAACATTATGTGCTATTCCAGAACCTTTACGACGGTAATCTTCAAAGGCTAATTTACTTTGTTGAACCATTTCAGCTTCAGAAACAGGTTGAAAATTTAACCCTGCGTCTATCTCACCGTACTCAAATGATTTTTCTATAGCTTGAGTCGGTTGATTTGCAAGTAACTGTTCAAAATCTTTTAAGTTTCCAGATGAATTTGTTAGCCATGTTAAAAGAAGAGTTTTAACTTGTTCTGATGGTAATGCTTCAAGATGTTCTAATATTTGCTGGTCATGATTTTCTCAGTTTTGTAGTTTTTACCTGACTATTCCCTTCATACTTAAAATTAATACAATACCATCAAAATATCACTCACAAACCCAGGAGAATATCTCAACGTGCAGCCAGATTTAATCGGTTTAGAAATCACTAAAGGTGAATTAAGACGCTTAACGGGGGTAGACTCTGAAGATGTTTTTCGTCCTTCGATTCTCAAAAACCGCGAACAACGATTTGGTTTTTTGATCAATGAAGTAATCACAGCCCTAGCTCTGACTCCTATTATTGTCGGTTTTATTTATGCATTTATTATTTTACCTACTATTGGTTCCTCAATTCTTCTCGGAGTAGGATTGTTAGTAATTGTACCAATATTAGTAGTATTAATACGGTGGATTTGGCGCAAAAAAAGTTGTCCTCAATCCTTAACGAAACTTCTCGATGAAGTCGATCAATATCACGAAGTCATTCAAGCTATTGATATTAACGACCAATTAGATACAGCGGGAAATACCCAAAGTCATATTGGCGATCGCCATCAACTTATTGCCGCATTGCAACTGATTCGAGAAGATTTGGTACGGGCTTTGAAAACGGAACGAATTTTACGCGATAATAAAAAGTTACTTGTGAACAATCAAGATTTATTTGTTAATAATTTAGCTCATCTACAAGCTTTGCAAGTTAGTGCAGAGGCTGGGGAATACGCTCAACTTCTGAATCAATCATTGCAAATAGCTGTTGATGTTCAATCTCAAATTAGAAACTTACAGTCCCCCCGATGATTAAAATATGACTAATAAACCTAAAATAATTGTTCTCGATGATGATCCTACTGGTTCTCAAACTGTCCACAGTTGCTTGCTTTTAATGCAGTGGGATGTTGATACTTTGCGTTTGGGGTTAAGAGATGATTCCCCAATTTTTTTGTTTTAACTAACACTAGAGCCTTAACTCCAGACAAGGCTGCATCTATAACTAAAGAGGTTTGCCATAATTTAAAGTTGGCGTTGGATGCCGAACAAATTCAGGATTTTCTCGTTGTTAGTCGTAGTGACTCTACATTACGGGGACATTATCCAGTTGAAACTGATGTGATTGCTGAAGAATTAGGTCCTTTTGATGCTCATTTTTTAGTACCAGCATTTTTTGAAGGAGGACGTATTACACGCGACAGCGTACATTACTTAATGATTAATAATGTTCCTGTTGCAGTTCATGAAACTGAATTCGCTCGTGATTCAGTATTTAGTTACAATCACAGTTATTTACCCAAATATGTCGAAGAAAAGACTCAGGGACGTATTGCAGCCGATTCCGTAGAAAGATTTTTACTTGATGATATTCGGGGCGGTAGTCTGGAACGGTTGCTCAAACTCAGCGGTAATCAATGTGCTGTTGTCGATGGTGAAACCCAAAGGGATTTAGATCAGTTTGCTGAAGATGTATTAACGGCAGCAAGTCAAGGAAAACGCTTTTTATTCCGTTCTGCTGCAAGTATTTTAACCGCTTTAGCGATGCTACCGGACCAACCAATTTCCCCCGAAAACATGGCTAAATATGTCATTACGGGTAAACCGGGAGCGGTGATAGTTGGTTCTCACGTGAAAAAAACTACTCAGCAGCTAGAAGCGCTGTTGCAAGCCCAAGGTATTGTGGGAATCGAAATAGATGTAACCCAGTTGCTTGAGAAAGGGAATCAATCTGCTACACTGCTAACCCATATACTCAAAAATGTTCATGAGGCACATAATGCTGGAAATACACCAGTAGTTTATACCAGCCGTCAGGAATTAACTTTTGAAGATATTACTACTCGGTTGCAATTTGGGGCTAAGGTTTCAGGCTTATTAATGGATGTTGTTCGCGGTTTACCTGATGATATCGGATTTTTAATCAGTAAGGGAGGTATCACCTCTAACGATGTTTTAAGTACTGGTCTGGCTTTACAAACAGCACGTTTACTCGGTCAAGTTCATAAAGGTGTTTCTATGGTAAGAACTCCAGAAAATCATCCTCAGTTTCCTAATTTACCAGTGGTACTATTCCCTGGTAATGTTGGCGATCGCGATGCTGTCTTCACTGTTTATCAAAGACTAAGCAAAAATATTCGTGATGGTTTAACAATTTGAGGTTTTAATTGCAATTGTCGATGTTAAAGTTTACACATTGTTTGATATAGGAATCCTACTTGAAAATTGAAAAAACTCAGTACACCTTAATCTTCTAGAATCATGAAAGCCTCTTCCCTCTCTACACAAATAATTTCAAAAATCAAACCGGATTCCTATAATTGCTTGATGTTCGTGTTTTGGCTGGTGTTGCATGACTATTGATTCAGCTATTCCAGATTTTAATTCTAACGATGATGTTTCTCAGACAGATTCCCAAGTTACTCAGGAGGAAACTGAGGAATCTACCGTGACAGAAGTGACTTTTATTTCCAGTGTCAATAATGTCTATGTTTCTTCGGAACCAGTTTCCCAGCAAACTAGTATTGAAGAAAATTCTCCAGTTAATCCCGATCAAGAATTTATCTCAGACCAAAGGAATGTTGAAGAAAATTCTCATCAAACAAACAACGATGAATCAGTTTCTCCTCAAATAGAGGTAGAAGACAATTCTGCTGTTGAACAACAAATTGATCATTTAAATGATCAGCAAATAAGTATTGATATTCCCTTGCTAGAAAATGCAGTTGTAGCTAATCAAAAAATTCAAGTAGAAATCAGGAATGCAAAAGATAAATTAGTATTAATTTTACCAACCATATCGGAAGCTTCCATATCCGAGTACACTTGGTCTGAAATTTGGCAACAAATGAAACTGCGGCTTTTAGCACAGCAACGCTTTTTTAATTCTAAGATAAACGTACACGTGGTAGCCCACGACCGCTTACTTGATAGCAGACAACTGCAAGACATTGCCGAAACCTTAAGCGAAATGTCCTTACAACTCAAATCAGTGGGTACGAGCCGTAGACAAACTGCGATCGCGGCTGCCGGTGCCGGTTATTCTGTAGAACAATTACAGCCGAAAACCGCTTTTAACTTTGAATCAAAAACTGCTACATTGCCTCCAGCAGAACCACTCTATCTGGAAACAACAGTACGTTCCGGTGTAGAAATTCGCCATAGAGGTAGTGTAATTATCTTGGGAGATGTAAATCCAGGTGGTATTGTAGTCGCAGATGGCGATATTCTAATTTGGGGCCGCTTACGGGGAATTGCTCACGCGGGCGCTCAAGGTAACAGCGAATGCACGATTATGGCTTTACAAATGGAACCAACTCAGTTAAGAATTGCCGATGCTTTAGCTAGAGCTCCAGAAAAATCGCCTACGCAAATTTACGCTGAAGTTGCGTATACAAGCAAACAGGGAATCCGCATCACCAAAGCTAATGATTTTTCTAGACTTCAATTAGCGAGGTTGAATCAACAGCAAAATTAGATACTTCAGTAATTTACTCAATAATCTGCTCTATGAAAAATAAATTTGACCAAAAGCGCCTTACTCAATAATCAACTGCACCCTGGGGATGATTATTGATCAACTGCACCCCCTGGGTGAAAACTAATTAAACATTGTGTATTTTTTAATGCCATCACCAGCGCATTCGTAATCATGACTCGAATTGTTGTCATTACCTCCGGTAAAGGAGGAGTTGGGAAAACAACCACTACAGCCAATCTGGGCATGGCTTTAGCCAAAATCGGTCGTCAAGTAGCCTTAGTTGATGCGGATTTCGGTCTGCGAAATTTAGATTTGTTGTTAGGACTAGAAAACCGCATTGTTTATACTGCGGTGGAAGTTTTGGCAAGAGAATGCCGTTTAGAACAAGCTTTGGTTAAAGACAAACGGCAACCCAACTTAGTACTGCTACCTGCTGCCCAAAATCGTACCAAAGAAGCAGTCACCCCTGACCAAATGAAATTGCTGGTAAATGCTTTAGCACAAAAATACCAGTATATTATTATTGACTGTCCTGCCGGAATTGAAATGGGGTTTAAAAATGCGATCGCCCCCGCAAACGAAGCTTTAATTGTTACAACTCCCGAAATAGCAGCCGTCCGTGATGCTGACCGGGTAGTAGGGTTATTAGAAGCACAGGGGGTAAAGAAAATTCACTTAATAATTAACCGGATCAAGCCCGCAATGGTTCGGTTAAATGATATGATGTCAGTGCAAGATGTTCAAGAACTTCTCGCAGTTCCCTTAATCGGGGTAATTCCCGACGACGAACGAGTAATTGTTTCTACCAATCGTGGCGAGCCTCTGGTTTTATCAGAAAATCCTTCTTTGGCAGCCACAGCTTACACTAATATTGCTCGTAGATTGGAAGGGGAAACGGTAGATTTTCTTGACTTTGACTCGTCCCAGGACAACCTATTTTCCCGCCTCCGAAGGTTATTGTGGACAAAAATTATTTAACCAAATCCAGTATGCGCTCATACAGCTGCAATGATTCTTGAACTTTTGGAACGACTTTTTTTTCGCAGTCACGATAACAGTCGTAATGATGTTAAACGTCGGTTGCAATTAGTTATTGCTCACGATAGGGCTGACTTAAGCCCTCAAATGATCGAAAAAATGCGGCAAGAAATTCTCGAAATTGTTTGTCGTTACGTGGAAATTGAAGCTGATGGCTTGGAATTTTCTTTGGAAAGTAACCAACGTACAACAGCTTTGATTGCTAATGTACCTATCCGTAGAGTCAAAGGTTCTACTTTGGAAACCGAAATGACTGAAAAAACTGAAGAAAAAACTGAGTAAATAACTAGGTAAAAAACTAGGTAAATACATACAAATATAAGTTGAATGGAACGAGCAGAGCAATCGTTAGAAGTTGGGTTTTAATAAAATTTATAAGGCTGTTATAGATAAGCTAAAACACATCTAAATTACAGATTGTCAAAATCCATCAGGTTTGTAGTGCAAGCCGAAAAGCTTGCTAGTGTATTACAAATTAAATGTGGAATAGCTGACTTATTCTAAAAACCCGACTTCTTCCGGTAGTTCTGACATTGATGGAGGAGGTAAGCTAAAAAGCGTTTAAGAAAGTATATTCAAATTTTATTCAAGTCGCCGGTACTCCGGCGATTCTCGGCAGGCAGTCTTGTAGTGCGGGCATCCCTTCACGGGGAGTTTACCCTTGAACGAAGTGAAGGGTTCGAGGGCAAGCCTGCCCGCCAGAAAAATATAAATTAAATGCGCGACAGCTTAGTAACAGTTCTCGTTAGTACGTATTTAAAGAAGCTTTACAAAATTTGGGATCGGAAATTGGTATCCATATAGCAATCCGAATTGAGATGTGAGAAAATACTTGGATTTAAAGAGCTACTGCTTGATTTTAATTTTCCGAATTAAGATTTATTTTTTCCGTAATTTAACTATATTTCTTGTATTCTAAAATGACTAGCTGATTAATAGTTAATTTTTCGGTCATTATATAGATTAAAAATAAAATCATGATAAAAATGCAGAAGAAGTTGTATTCAACATTTGGGAAAAAGTAATTTTACAAGTCTCTCCATTTGTTGCTACCTCAATGTTAGCAAGTTCACCTACTTTAGCTGCAACTTTTGCTGGTTCCTTTGGGGAGTTAACTTTCACAAATTTCAATCGAGAAAATGCAGCATTTGAAGCAATTAATGATGCTAATACTTCAGCTGAAACTAATGCGGATGATAGCATAGTAAATTTTCGGAACTTTTCTGAAACTAATGCTGAACCAACTCCATTAGAAATATCTAATGTTGCAGAAAGTTTAATATTTGGTCAGGGTTCAGCTTACAGTGCTTCTGCGGAAACTATGCCAAGATTTTTGGCAAATTTTGATGTGAGTCGCAACGATACTTTATCATTTGACTTTACAACTATTCTTGATTTGGAGGCTTCGGTAGATAAACCAGGAGTTGAGACTGCGAATGCTGCTGCAAATATTGCTTTTTATCTTTTAGATACAACTGGTATTTCTACAGAAAATCGGTTTGATTTTCTCAACTCAACACAATTAGAACCCTTGCAGATTAGCCAAAATAATATATTAGAATATTTTACCCTTTCAGCAAATATTGATGCTTTAGGTAAAATTGATTTTTTTAATAACACTAAAAGTAAAAATATTGATATTAGCAGTGATTTCAGTTATTCTGATGTCGAAGAAATTGGCGATTTGGGTAGGAATAGAGCAATTAGCACTTCTATAAATAAGGGTTCTGTAAAAAGATTTTTTGATATTGATAGAAATGTAACTTTGTTGGCATTTAAAAATACAAAATCTAATGTTAAAGTCCCCGAACCTGGAACTAGTTTATGGTCTGCTTTATTTGCACTATTGATTACTTTAGGTATTAAAATAAAAAATAAATTTGAGAAAAAATCTACTTATAAGATGTAGATAAATTAAGACTACAAATAATAAACTAATGCATACGGGCGGAAATAAGGCAACTATTTTTGACGTTAAGCGGGTAGGGAGGAAAGGGTAGGTTTAATGTACTAGTACGAGGCTACTAACGTTACTTACGGTAAATATCGTTACTTAAAGAAAAATCGCGTTCCTTGTTCTTAGCGTCGTCCGAAAAACTGTATTCTATTTACCGAAAAATTGGGTCTAAAGCCCCGCCCATAAGCGGAGGTTTAGTGTATTTAACGAGAAAGATGGGCTATACCATCCGATTAAATAAGGAAATGGGTTAAGCATTTGGGCAACATCGTTATTATTACTATCCCGAATTTTCCTGAATATCCATAACTGAGAGCATCACATAGTTTTTATATTTATATTTATAATTTTTATAAACTATTTATTACCTTTCATGAAAATTTGTTTTTACTCAATATTAATCTCATTTCTTTTCAGAAAATTTCATATACATCTACATATTGATTGTATGATTTATCTTAGCTATTTTAAGTATTTTCCTTTGATTTTACAGGGAGATAAAGAAATAGTAAATCAACAGTTTTTAGGATGACATTTCTTCGTAAGTGGAAATACTATATAAATATGGTTGAGCAATCTTAAAGCAAGTAAAATCAACCATAATGAAAATTCAACCCGCAATAAAAAGGAGATAAAAGATAGTATAAAAAAATCATTGTTTCGGATTAATTTTTAATATTAATATTTTAATTCCCTTCTCTTTATTATTAGATATGGAGTAGTATGAGTCACTAATTGCAGAAATTAGGCATCCTCATCTACTCCTTTTTTTGTTTTATAGCTGATTAAATTTATCAGAAGGCAGAAGTACGGAGGCAGTCCCGATGAAAAACAATTTACACCACCAATTGTCTAAGTCTTAATATTTCTTCCCACTGCTGCTCGAATCCAGCTTTTGAGTTCTAAAACCAAAAAAATAGGTCTAATCTAAAAAACCTACCCTTGAAAGCATCTTCTACCCCCCAATCCCCAATCTTCCTGCTAAACCGGGACTTAAGGGTATTAAAGTTGCAACCATCAAAAATAACGCTAATAATCCTAATGCAGCTCGTGCATCATCGGGTTCGGTGATTTCGTTCAAACTCGGACGCTCCAAGTCTCTTTGTAAAAAGAAAATCACAATCGCCCAATATAAAGCCAGAGAATTGGCTAAACCAACTATTCCTAAAATAACTAAAGTTGCGAATGTTGTACGTCCGGCAATTTTACGTCCATAAATAGCTTGGACAATTCTACCACCATCTAATTGTCCGGCTGGCATTAAGTTTAAAGCTGTAACTACTAAACCCAACCAACCAATTATCACCAAAGGATTTACGTCTACTAAAGGTGATTTTAAAGCCTCACCCATGACAACTCGCGCTAAACTTCCCACAAGAATCGAACCTTGAAAAAACTGGTTTGGTAATTGAAATAAACTTCCTTGGTGGGAAAGCAGTAATCCGACAATTAACATGATAAATGAAACAATTCCTCCTACTGCAGGTCCAGCTAAAGCAATATCAAATAAAACTTTACGATTGGGTAACAATGATTCAAAGCGGGTAATTGCACCGAAAGAACCAATTTGCACGGAAGGAAGTAGATAAGGTAGACTCAATTTGACTTGATGACGACGAGCAATTATCCAATGTCCTAATTCGTGAGCGATTAAAATTGTCAAAAAGCCTGCTGTAATGGGTAAAGCTTCTTGAAACCTTCCGGGATTGGAAAAGAAATCGAAATTTAATAGGATTCCCCCAGCTTCTAAAGTTGTGCCAATAGTTGCTAATAAAAGGATACCAGCAAAGGCTTTTTGTCCCGGAGTCATGGAACGCGGATCATTACGACTGGGTAAGACTATAATAGTCGGTTTCCCTTCAGGACTTTCCACTAAAAATAGGCGATATTTATCACCAACACGTTCGCGTAAACTCGCACTCAAACGGTTGTGAACGTCTTCTGCTTCTCCCCTCAAATTACCTTTAAAAATAGCTCCTTCTTGATAAGCAATAGTTTCGGTGGCAAAATATGTATCGATACCGAAAATACTTCTAATAGTACTCAAATCTTCTTCGGGAATCGGAATTATTTCCGGTTGTAATGACTGATTTTTCGCTGGTGGCTGAGTAGAATTTTCCAGGGATGCTTGTTCAGCAATTTTTTGAGATGCTCTTTTTTTGAGCATTTCTTCTTGTCCCATGGCTCGCAATTGTCTGCCGATGGCAATGTACAAAGCAGCAGAAACAATGACAAGTCCAAGTATACCTGCAATGTTAATATAAATTCCGGCAGCAAGCAAACCGAAAAACAACAGCCAAGGAGTTATCAACACCACCGATTGAAACCAAGCTAGGATGCCCAATTTACCATAAGGTTTAGCGCGAACAAAACCCCATCCCAAAATCCCTAAAGCAACCAATACAATTGCAGCTATAATTGCCGTTTCTGATGAATTAAACATATGCAAAACCTTATGACAGCTATCAGTTTACAGCTATCAGCGTCACCGATAACTGTTTTCCCACCGTCTTCATCTCTGAATTCGGTTGTAACGGATATTAATAATTTATAACGATGACTGTGTATGAAGAAATTTATATCGAGGAAATTAACAAGTTTTTTCAACTTTTGTCACAAATTCGGGTTGTGAGGGGCTGCGGTTGTGGAAAGTTAGGGACGAGATAGCACTTCTGCTTTTGCTACGGTACTCGCTAATCTCCGCTGATGAGGGGCAGTTTTACAATGGGCAGTCGGCAGTCGTAACTCCATAAATTAATAAGCGCGAAAAGTTTAAACCCTTGAGTTCGTCAAAACTATTTTTTCTACTGCCGACTGCCTTAAAACGACTATTTAATTAGCATGAACTTGTACGGATGAGCCAACAAATTTGACTTTTTCAGACTTTGTAGTATACTTGTAGCATAAAAATGTTTTAGCTAAGTTATAGTTGATGATTATCATCACCAAGTTATGATTCGCGAATAATCTAAAATCTAAAGCTTGTACTGAGCAAAGCGAATGTATCTAAAATCTAAAATCTAAAATTGTCTTATGCCTTATAAAGAGTTAGAAATATCAACAGAAACCCCGGTTTTATCGTGGGCAAATCACGAATTGAAAAGCGATGAAACCAAAATGGCTAAAAACGTGGCATCGCTACCTTTTGTATTTAAACACGTAGCTTTAATGCCGGATGTTCACTTAGGAAAAGGAGCTTTAGTAGGTTCAGTAATAGCGACAAAAGAAGCGATAATTCCGGCGGCTGTCGGGGTTGATATAGGATGTGGAATGGGTGCTATCAAAACTCCATTTAAAGGCGAACAATTAGAAGGGAAGCTAAAGAAAATTCGTCTGGATATTGAGGCAGCAATTCCTACTGGTTTTAACGAAAATAAAGATGTTGAAAAAGCCGTAACTAACTGGCAAAATTGGCGTGATTTCCAAGATTTGCATAGTGGAGTGCAAGATTTGGAAAGTAAAGCGATGAAACAATTAGGTTCCCTTGGTGGTGGAAATCATTTTATTGAAGTTTGTCTGGATACAGAAAATCAAGTGTGGTTGATGCTGCATTCTGGCTCCCGTAATATTGGCAATAAACTGGCGCAGTATCATATTAGTACAGCGAAGGATTTAGCTAAAATGGCGGGTAATAGTTTACCAGACCCAGATTTAGCTCATTTTATCGCCGGTACGCCAGAATTTGCTCGTTATTGGCATGATTTGCAATGGGCGCAGGAATATGCGCGTTATAATCGCAATGTGATGATGGCAAGATTTAAGCGGATTATCGAAAAGCACTTGGCTGGTGGGAAGGCTTTTAAACCTTTATTAGAGGTGAATTGTCATCACAATTATTCCGAGAAAGAAGTGCATTTTGATGAGGATGTGTACGTCACTCGTAAAGGTGCGGTAAGAGCGCAAAAAGAAGATTATGGAATTATTCCTGGTTCCATGGGGGCAAAATCTTATATTGTTAAGGGAAAAGGTAACGTTGAAAGTTTTTGTAGTTGCTCTCATGGAGCGGGGCGTTTAATGTCAAGAAGTAAAGCAAAAAAAGCTTATACACTTGATGATTTGATTGAACAAACAAAGGGTGTAGAATGTCGTAAAGATGAGGGAGTTTTAGATGAAATTCCTGGTGCTTATAAGCCGATTGAACAAGTTATGAACAATCAATCAGATTTAGTCGAAATTGTTGCGACTTTGAAGCAAGTTCTTTGTGTCAAAGGATAACTTATGTAGAGACGTTGCACTGCAACGTCTCCTTGTATTTTGAATTGTATCGAGAATTTAGTAATATCATGACTACAGAAGCAACTTTAAAAAGATTATTTACCGAAGAAGATATCAAAGCTGAATGGTTTGTACCAGAATTTTTAGCACAAGTGCCTATTACCCAGGTAAAAATTATCATCAGCGATGTAAAAAAACAACTCGGTTCCTATCAAGGAGTGCAAAAAAAGGGTAACGACTATGTAGTAAATTTTATTCAAGGTGATCTACCAACTAAAATAGTTTTAAATAACGAAGGAAAAATTACAGGATTACTGCTGCAACCACCAAACTTAAAGGTAAATAATTTATCAGATGCAGTTGCCGAATTTACAAAATTACCTGGTCAAGTTAACTTTATAGTTAAAGAAGACTCTTCAACAATTGCTGAGTTAAATTCTAAAACACCATTAGCCGTTGGTTCAGCCTTTAAACTTGCCGTTCTCAAGACATTAAAAACCCAAATAGTCTCCGGTAAAAAAGCATGGGAAAATGTAGTTAGACTACAAGCTGAGGATAAAAGTTTACCATCTGGAATATTACAAAATTGGTCTGATAATTCACCTCTAACATTACAAACCCTTGCTAGTTTGATGATATCTATCAGCGATAATACAGCTACAGATATTTTAATTAAACAAGTTGGCAGAGAATCTATTGAATCTAGCTCATTTCGTAATATTCCTTTTTTAACTACTCGCGAACTATTTATTTTAAAAAGTTCTCAAAATCGTCAGTTATTGCAACGTTATCGTGATAGTAATGAACAACAACGTCGCATATTGTTAGCAGAATTAGCAGGAAAATCACTTCCTGATGTGAGTGAATTTGAAGGAACCTTGCCTAATGCATTGGATGTGGAATGGTTTTACACTGCTGAAGAACTTTGCGAATTAATCAAAGAAGTTGCAGATTTACCATTGATGAGTATTAATCCTGGAGTTGCTAATCCGAATGATTGGCAACGCATAGCATATAAAGGAGGTTCCGAATCTGGTGTTTTAAATTTAACGACTTGGTTAAAAGGAAAAAATGGTAATAAATATTGTGTAGTTGCTACTTGGAATAACAGTGATGCACCAGTGGATGAAGGGAAATTTTTTGCCTTATACGGTGGAGTGATTTCTTTCTTAGCTACTGATAGAGAAAATTAGATATACAGACAAAGAAAGACCACTATAAGTAAGCTAATATCAGAAAGAAAAATCCAAGTGTGTCAAAAATATAAAGACTCAAAAAATTAACATCAACGGAGTTAAGTATGACACCTCAAGAATTTTTAGAAAGTTTGGCTTTAGCTGAAACAGATTCCCAGAGACTAGTAATTTTTGCGCGATACTTGGATACAACTGCCCTAGATAATGCTACTACTAAAATGTGGAGAAAGCTTTCCTACAGCAACGAAATTGAAATGTCACTTAATAATCTGGCTTTTCATCTAGAAGCACTTGCTGAGACACCAGTAATATAAGGTTCGTAGTTGCGCTTCAGCGAAGACAGCGCAACTACAAACAAATTTTTTTTAATAGACATCTCCGACAAAGAATATAAAAGCCTTGTGCAGTCAGGCTTGATACCTCATTTTTAGAAATGTCTAATAGATATATTTTGAAAAGTATATACGATAAAAAGTAATACAAACCGAAAAACTCGCTAATGTCATGCAAAATAACTCTAAAACAGCTTACAAACAGCAGTTACTAAATGATTTTAATTCAAGAATTAACTATGATAAAGGTAGATTTTATATTCCTATTGCAAATAAATTAGTTGAATTTGCTGATTTACAAAAGGGACAGAAAATATTAGATGTCGCCACGGGGACGGGAATTGTGGCGCTGAATGCTGCGGAAAAAGTAGGTAGTGAAGGTAAAGTTATTGGAATTGATATTTCCACAGGAATGTTGAATAATGCTAAACAAAAGTTAGCCGAAACTGATTTACAGAATGTTGAATTTATAGAAGCCGATGCGGAAAATTTGAATTTTGCTGAGAATAGTTTTGATGCTATATTATGCTCTTTGGCTATTTGTTATTTAACTGATATTCCCACAGCTTTGCGAAAGTGGTATAAGTTTTTAAAAACCGATGGATTTGTAGCATTTAATGTTTGGTCAAAAAACGCTTTTCCACCTTCTGTATTATTTAGAGAAGTTGCTAATAGATATGGTGTAAAAGTTCCCAATCCTAATGAACCAATGGGAAGAATAGAGAGGTGTAATCAATTATTAAATAAAATAGGTTTTAAAAATATAAGCATCGAAACCGAGCAGTTTGGTTGGTATTTTAAACTAGATGCTAACATTGCTGAAAATATTTGGCAGATAAATGCAAATAATGTTTTCGGTTATCAAGTTTTTCAGCTTTCAGTAGATAAATTAGCAGAATGCAAAGCAGAATATATCAAAGAGATGCAGACTTTACCAACAACAGAAAAAGGTGTTTGGTGTGATGCACCGATATTTTTTATCCGTGCAGTCAAGTAATTTATAATTTGAATTAATCTTAATTTATAAATATAGAGATGTTACAAAGCAACGTCTTTTTTTATATATGAAAATTAAAACTCAACTTAATACCCAACAACGGGCTTTACATTTATCTTGAAATGTAAAATATTCTATTTTCACACTCGTAGTAAGCAAATAACGAATTTGTTCTAACTGGGAAATCAAATTTTTATCGATGACTATCGCTTGTTTTTCAAATCGGTGAAAATGACTTAAAGTAAATTCCAAATTTTTAAATAAATCTTCTAGATAAATTTCTTTAACATCTTGGATTTCTACATATATACGAAGAAATTCATAATGTATTTCTACTTCTGCAATAAAATTGGTAACTAATTCAAAATCTTTAATATTTACATGACCTTTGATTAAAATACCTATAACATTGTTAGCATCCATCGATAGTAGTTTTATCATTTTTTTACCAAAAATAATTTAATATACTTTTTCATCTCAAAACTGAATATTTAGAAAATATGACGCTACCCTGTACTGCTTTGTTCACACATTTCACAATGCATCCTAACTTACTTATGCAGTAAGTTTTATCTCCAGTTAGATTCAAGCATACAAAACCCATAAGCGAAAATCAGATTTTTCTCACTTTCACTTTCTCTTCTAATACTTATATGGGTTTTAAATCTATAACTTATGCACTTAATTTAGATGCATTTTCCCTGTACAACTTATATTATGTCCGGATGTTATTATTCTTTGTTGACTGGTAATTGGTAATTGGTAATTATTGACTGCTCCCGAACCAACTTTATTACAAGTTTTTAACCGGACTTAATATTAATTACTACAAAATTTTAATTTAAATGATTTGCAGTACATTAGTATTAAAATTTTCATTAAAAGTGGTTTTCCAGATTTTTTCTCAGACTTGTATGACTTATATTAATTTGTTTTAATTAAAGCTTGAACCTCAAAAAACTTAAATAACTATACGGAGAAAATCTGAGTTTGTAAATGTTAAATAATACAACTTTTTTTTTCAACAAAACACACAGCAAATAACTAGCTAGTTTTAGCTATAAATTAATATCATAACAAATAACAGTAATTGTACTTATTCTTTTATTTATTGATGATTTATTCTCCGTAAAATCCTCATATTTAATTTGTAAGAAATCGATTTTGTATATTTATAATTAAGCTAAATCCTTTGCTAAATCTAGGTTCTGTAATTTGATAAACTAAATCCACTTTTTCCGGAAGGTTATCATGGCATTGTGTTGTTAAAAATACTGTGAAGCTGAAAATATTATGTCAGCAAGTATAAATGTTAAAAAGACAAGTCGTTTTATAAACCCTGCACTTTATGTTGCTTTTGGTGCTACAGGTTTAGTCTTTCTAGCGCTAATTGCATCTGTATTTTTGGAAAAAGTGCTTTTTTCTAAAAATGTTGCGGTTAGTGAAGAAGAAGTAACAAAACTTCAAGCCTTGAAAATCGAACCTCAAGGAATTGGAGCATTGCGGATTGACGCTAAAGCGATAATACCTGATAACCGTTGGGTTGCTTATGAGATTCAATTGCTCGATAAACAAGGTAAACTGATTGCTTCTGCACAAAAGCAAGCATGGCGAGAATCTGGTACTTGGTATGAGGATGGGGAGTCTGGCACTTGGAACGAAGATGATTTGGAAGCCGGTTTAGATGTCCGTGCTAAAAAAGGTGAACAGGTGACGATCGCAATTTCTGTATTAGGTTACGGTGATACAGCAGGAGTCGAATTTACAGAACCAGTAAGTTTTAACGTGAAAGTTTCCAATGGAGTTATAGATACTCGCCATTTATTCCCCGGTTTATTCGGAACTTTCGCTTTCGCAATCATGAGTGCTATCGCGACTCCCCGTAGTGGAAAAAAAGTGATTTCTAAAACCATTAACGATAGCGACCCCAGCGAACGTGGTACTGTTGGTGGTGCGTCGAAATTAGTGCGGGTAAAAATCAATATGGAATCTGACGAAACTAGTCCTCAGACAATGAAAGCTCGACTAGTAATCAAAAATTCTTATGGGGAACTTATATACAGTGAGCATCTTTATTTAAATCTAACTTTTCATAAAGAAGACGGGAAACTTGAGAAAGTAACTGGTAAAGCAGAAAAGTTTTTTATACTAGAGCCGCAAGATTCCTACGGTTTTTACGTAGAAATTATTCCAGATGCACCAGTAGATAAAACAACCCTCACCGTTCTTGATGGTACAAGTACTTGTAGAGCTGTCGAAGCTATACATATTAGTTCTTCAATAACTGATCGCTAATGGAATTTTAGATTTTAGATTTTAGATTTTAGATTGTTAGGACATATAAATAGGATAAATAAATAGGATCAAAAATCATGGTTGCAAAAATTTTTGCTGGAACAGCGGTTTTCATTGCAATATGGTCAATTACTGACGCTTACACGCAGAAATCAGCTTTTGTATTACGGTCCGAAAAACAAGCAAACTTCTCTCCTCGTCGAGGAACTAGTTTATCAGGTAATTACGGTCGTGGTGGAACGTGGATATTTTATTCTTCCGAACGCTCTTCCTACAGTGGTTTTCAAGGTGGAGGTCCCGGTAGTGGGAAGTAAGAGGAGATGGGGAAGGGGGGATGGGAGGAAAAGAGAAATTAACTGTCAACTGTCAACTGTCAACTGTCAACTATCAACCTTATGGAAGCGAATAATTTTTCTGAATCACTTGAAATTACTGATAAAAACAGTATTTTTTTTAACTCAACTCAACGTAAATTATTGTTAATTGCGGCGGCTGTTTCTTCTGGCTGTGGACTTGCGGTAGAATTGCTTTTAGGAACTTTAGCTAGTTATTTAGTCGGGAACCAAGCTCTAGCTTTCGGTATTGCGATAGGTGGTTTCTTGGCAGCAATGGGTGCTGGTTCTTACTTGAGTCAGTTTATTGCACCGCACCTAAATGGTAGATTGTTGCAACGGAAATTGTTGTTAGCTTTCGTCGGTGTGGAATTGGCGATCGCTCCTCTAACTGCCTTGCTACCTCTGGGATTGTTCGCTTTATTTGTAGTGAATGGTTCGATTTGGTTGGCATTATTTCTAGTAACTATTTTGCTGGGAATACTCGCGGGTTTGGAGGTGCCAATTTTAACGCGGGCTTTGGAAATGGAAGAAGGTGTTAGGGAAGCTTTAGCGGGTGTGTTAGCGCTCGATTATGTAGGGGCGCTTTTCGGTTCCCTGGCTTTTCCAGTTATCTTGCTACCGATGTGCGGAATGTTTCCCACAGCTTGTATTTTGGGTGCATTACCGGCTTTGATGGTGTTTTTAATCGGACGCAGTTTTCCCCATTTACGACGTTGGGGTTATCTGGGTTTGGTTTTGGGTATACTGCTATTGACCTTAGCACCTGCAACTATACCCATCAGTAACAATTTAGAAAATAACTTATATTCAGCACCGATAATTAAACGAGTACAATCTTCTTATCAAAGAATTGTCTTAACCCGCAAAGGTCAAGATGTCAGACTGTTTCTCAACGGTGACTTGCAACTATCAACCCTGGACGAATACCGCTATCATGAAGGATTAGTACATCCGGCGATGAGTGCAACACCGAATAAGAAAAATGTTTTAGTCTTGGGTGCTGGGGATGGAATGGCTCTAAGAGAAGTACTCAAGTGGAAAGAAGTGGAAAAGGTGGTATTAATTGAACTAGATCCAGAAGTTGTGAAATTAGCGAGCCGTCACCCGCAATTAAGAGTTTTAAACGATAATTCTTTGCAAGATTCCCGCGTAGAAGTAATCAACGCCGATGCATTCATCAGCGCACCAGCACTCAAAGACAACTTTGATGTAATTATTGCAGACTTCCCCGACCCAGATCAAGATATCATTGCCAAACTTTACTCAGAAGGTTTTTACCGACGTTTATTAGGAAGACTTACAGATACAGGGGTTTTAGTAACGCAAGCATCAAGCTCATTTTTTGCACCTAAAGTTATCGGTTGTATTGCCGCAACACTTTCAGAGGTAGGATTAAAAGTGAATCCCTATACTGTAGAAGTTCCCAGTTTCGGACCTTGGGGTTTTGTGTTAGCATCCCGTCATCAATTAAACTTGGATAAATTGCAACTTCCTGTCGAAACACGCTTTTTAACCGAACCGATATTACATCACTTGTTTGAACTACCCAAAGATGTCGAGTTAGGAAACGTCGAAATCAATCGACTTTCTCATCCCGTAATTGTTAACTATCAATTGCGATCGCGATGGTTGAATTATTAAATTGGTAATGAGTAATTGGTAATGGGGAAATAAAAAAATCGCTTATTAGTGTAATTAAAAATATTATAAAGTCAAGAAAAGTACTTAGTAGACCCTACGCAAACCCTATGACTACCACACCCCTAAGCTGGGAAGAACTAAAAACCCTCACGGACTATCAAATAGATACCGTCAATGGTTCCACTAACTCTAGAGCTAGGTTACGCTTATTTGGAAAACCTGAATCTGATGTGCGGGTAACACTTTACCGTGATAATCATGCTTGGTGTCCTTACTGTCAAAAAATTTGGTTATGGTTAGAGGAAAAACAAATCCCCTACCGCATTGAAAAAGTAACCATGTTCTGCTATGGGGAGAAAGAAAGTTGGTACAAACGTAAAGTTCCATCGGGAATGCTGCCTGCAATCGAGTTGGATGGACGGATTATCAAGGAAAGCGACGATATTTTGATCGCGTTGGAAAAAGTTTATGGTCCATTGAATCAAGGAATGGAAGAGCGCACCGTGCTTCCTCTACGTCAATTAGAACGACTTTTATTTAGAGCTTGGTGCGCTTGGCTGTGCTATCCCACAGTTTCCGCTCAACAGGAACAACGCAACCGAGAACAATTTACAGAAGTAGTGGCTAAGGTTGAGGAGGCTTTGGCTAGTACTCCAAGTCCTTACTTTCTGGATAATTTCGGCATCGTTGATGTCATCTTTACGCCCTATGTGGAACGGATGAATGCCAGTCTTTACTACTACAAAGGTTATTCCCTGCGCGAGGAAAACCCTCACTTGAGCGCATGGTTTGACGCAATGGAAACCCGATCGACCTACCGGGGTACCCAGAGCGACTTTCACACCCATGTACATGATTTGCCGCCCCAGATGGGTGGTTGTTGGGAAAACGGTGAACCCCAGATGCTAATTAATAAAGCGCGGGTGGATAACGGTTCTTGGTTCGGGCTACCAGATGTGACTTATCCAGAACCCGAAAACTCCCCCATGGAAGCTCTGCACAGAGTTATCGAACACCGCATCAATATTATCCGAGTTAATCCCTTAGATGATAAATTGTTCGATCAAGCTTTGCGCTGTGCTTTAACCCACATGATGACTGGTAAAGATTGCGTACCTCCACAGAGTTCTGATGTTGCTTTACGGTATTTGCGCGATCGCATTAATGTACCACGAGATATGTCAATTTATGCAGCCAAGCGATTGCGGGAATCCCTAGAAAAAACCGCAGCCCTTGTAGGTGATGCACAGCCAGAACCCATTCCCACTAAGCATCGAAGAGACCAAAACCCAGTTAATTTTATGAATAATTAAGGTTCGTAGTAAGCGATTAATCGCTCGCATTTAAGTACTAAAGTCCTGACTACAAACAATTATTTTTAGGGGACAGAGAATTATTTATTTCCCCTTGTTTTCTTGTCTCTTTGTCCCTTTATCTTCCACTCTATAAAAAACATTTAAAGTAAAAACTATGACACTATTACTATGGCTTGGAGTTTTCGCAATCATCGCTGGTGGAGCTTATTTACTTGTACTTCAACAGCGGGGTGCATTACCTGGTAATAAAGCCAAAGAATTGCCATCGTTAAAACGCAATATATTTAACTTACAAATTGGCGATATTGTGCAACATATGGGTATTGATTGGGTAGTGGAAGGAAAGCTTACTTACACAGTTGATGAATACACCTGGTTTGAATATATGTTGCAGGATGATAATCAAATTCGCTGGTTGAGTGTAGATGAAGATGACACTGTGGAAGTTGCATTACTCGAAGCTACTAATCAGTTAGATGTCAGCCAAACACCACCACAACAGTTAAATTTTGCTTCGGATAATTATAAATGCATTGACTCTGGAGTAGCGAGTATGAATCGTCTTGGTACAGTACAAAGACGTACTGCTCAAACTTGCCAATACTTTGACTACGAGGCTTCTGGGGATAAAGTGCTTTCGATTGAAATTTGGCATGGAGAAACCGAAGTTACTGTCGGACACCGGATAAATCCCAGGTCATTGACTATTTTACCCGGAGATGGAAATCGGGTTTATGGGATTTGAAATCAAAATTAAAATCAAAATTAAAATCAAAAAAATACAATCCAATTTTCGGAATATACATATTTAACATTGTATAAAAAACTGTTTGCAGTTAAAGTTAAAAGTCTACAATATTTTATAGGATTTGATAAATAGTATGAAAAAGCCAATCTTCACAACTGCATTGTTAGTTATTTCTTTATTAACAATTGGTTGTAATCAAACTGAAACAGCTAATACTGACAGTAATAATCAAGTTGAAACTAGCAATTCAGAAGTAGCTTCAGTAAATAAAAAACCCATCGATAATTCCTCTTCAAATAGCAATAATCAAGATTCTAATATCACCGAAAAGCCTCCCGTTGAGACTGGTAGCACCAGTGAAAAAACACCAGCTAATAAAACTAGCAAAACTCCAAAAGCCGGAGAAGGACAACCAAAAGTTGGGACTATAAAAGATATCGTTCAAGGTGATTTAAAGTGCTATGTAACTTTAACAGATGAACAAGGTCAAGAGCAAAATCTTAGTGCTAGTTTTGAAATTTGCGCTCAAGATAAAGAATTTTTAAATAAAAAAGTTAATCTGAGTTATGACATATTAAGCTTCAACGACTGTGAAAGTAACGAACCTTGTGGAAAGACCAAAAAAGAATCTGCTATTGTCAAAATGAATGTTATTGGTAGTTCCAAAAATTCGCAAAAATCTTCCGGTGATGCTTTAACTTTGAGTAATGGTGAATGGACTGTTAAACTCAGCAATTACGATTCTTGGAATGGTACTAATGGTACAGGGAATGTTAATTATTATGGATGTGATTCTAAAAATAATTGTATTAAATTAACAGGTGGTAAAGTATTTTGTCGGGATGGTAAATGTGTAACTGGTTGGCAAAATGGAGAATATGGTTACGCTATAGAAAGTGCAATTACTGAAGATAATAATGATAACCAAACATCAACTTTAATAGTTAATCAAGGTGGTAAAGTTATTCTCAGAGCAGAAGGATTGAAGCGGGTTTAATAATAGTTGACAGTTGACAGTTGATAGTTGACAGTTGATAGTTGACAGTTGACTATTGACTGTTCCCTTTTCATAATTCCTCTACTTCTTCCATTGATAAACTAAGTGCTTGGGCATCTACTGCGTTAAGTCCTCTGTTATTGTTAGTGGGACTTTATTTTTGATTTTATTATAAAAGAATTATCCAATATCGGGTATTGGTAACAAAATTAGACTTTGGGATAGATGACTCAAGTTTACGAAATAGCACTTGTCGCAATTGTAGATAATATAACGCCGGCTTGTAAATGCCATAGCAACGAGCTTGCACTACGCGATCGCAATGTCTACTGATGAACAGCAATCAATCGATGTCAACTTCTCTCATTAAAAATTATATAATGCAGACAAGGGACTTTATTTAATTAGACTGGGACTTACAGCCCCAGACAACTGTATAAAAACTAAGCTAAAAGTTGCTCGCACAATTTATCAAGTTCTCTACTTTGTTCTTGAATAATGGTATGTGCAGCTTTCTCCAACAATGCGATATTTTCTTCAGTAGTATTATCCAAATCATCGTTTGCTTCAGTCAATTCTTTTTGAAAGCGATAATACTGTTTTTTACTATTCTGAGCTTCGGGTAATAATTGTCTTAATTGATAATTTGCAACTTCGCTAGCACCATCAAGAAAAATATTAATTAGTGGCTGTATCCATTGCAATTTTCCCCAATTAACCGCTTGTTCATAAGCAAATCTTCGAGTTAAAGAACCAGTACCCAGAGAAGTAACTAAAATATCTTCTAAAGTGACGCTTTCTCCATTATTTTGAGTATAGATAATCGCTTCTACAATTGCTAAAGCTGTAGGATTATTAGCAAAAACGGCACCATCAACTAATGCATAAAAATCATCCTTATCGCAACCGCGCATTGCTAATTTATATGGTTCAAAAAATGTTGGAGCGGCAGAAGTTGCCATTGCTGCTTCTATCATTTTGTAATCATTACAAAGTTTACGAAAATTAGTTCCTGTATGTCTTTGAAATGTAGGATTATTGATAAAAAATACAGGTAATCTTATCTGTATATCATAGCTAGTTATAACAATATTAGTCAGTGCATCTTTAAGAAAAGCATCTTGAAAATATTTTTTAGCAATTCTTTCTCTACCCTCAGAAGAATATTTTGGTTTTAACAAATCATCAACATCAGTTAATCTTTCTAAAAATGGTTCATGAAAGATGTTTTTTCCATCCAATCGGTACATATTAATGATATCTTCCATCGAGTACCGAGCGACAGTTTTATCCTGAGAATTTGGCATAGTTAAAATCATTGCCAAGAAACCTCCAGTTGAAGTTCCAGCGATTAAATCAAACAATTGCCAAATCCGTTTTTGCGTCCGTTGTTCAATTTCCTTGAGTATGATTGACGGAATAATACCGCGAATACCACCACCATCAATTGATAATATTTTGTATTTAAAAGACATAATTTTCCCTTGTTTTCTTTAATTTATCCTACAACTTTGAAGCTACTCATTCCTGATCACGGATTAAGAAGGATTACACTGATTACACGGATTTAATTTGACAGTTGACAATTACCCATTACCCATTCCCAATTCCCAATTCCCAATCAAAAAACTTGGAGTTAAAAACCCCAAGTTTAAAAGATTACTATTGCATGATTATTATCTACTACATTGTCAAAGATTGAGAATTAGTTTCAATCAACTTGGCTAAATCTTGTAAGAATGCTGCTGCATGAGCGCCGTAAATAACTCTATGGTCACAAGTAATGTTTACTTTCATTTGCTGACGTATACCCATCATACCGTCAGGGGTGGCTACTACGGTCGGACGAGATGCAGCGATCGCCAATATTGAACCTTGTCCGGGTGGTAATATAGCATCGAATGTATCTACGCCAAACATACCCAAGTTGGATATGGTAAATGTGCCAGTGCTATATTCGTGGGGCTGTAACTGTTTTGTGCGAGCGCGTTCTACTAAGGATTTCCAGTTACGGGATAAGCTGTAAATATCTTGTTGGTCGGCATTTTGCAATACTGGTGTAATTAATCCTCCATCATCCATTGCTACTGCTACGGCAATGTTAATGTTGGCAGGATGTACCATTCCCTGTTCGGAATAGTTGGTATTCAATAATGGGTGTTTTTGTAATGTCATTGCTACAGCTTTGGCTAGCAGCGCTGTCATTGTTACACCTTTAGATTTGATTTGTTTGTAAAGTTTATTTAACTCGTCGGTGGCAATTGTGTAACCTACATGGAAGGTAGGTACGGATAAACTATGCAGCATAGTCCGCACTACAGCATTTTGTAAGGTAGTCAAAGGTACTGTTTGTCCTGGTGTTACTGCTACCGGCATCGGTGCAGGTGTTGCCGCAGGGGTGACTGTGGGAGCGCTGGGGGCGGGTATAACTACTGGTTGAGGGGTAGACTTACCAGCAGCATTTTCCACGTCTTCAGCAATTATACGACCGTGAGGACCGCTACCAGAAATGCCGCTTAAATCAATTTTGAATTCCTTTGCTAACTTACGAGCGCGGGGAGAAGCAATTGTTCTACCGCTGCGGGGGCTCGAACCATTTTGAGCGCTACCGTTTGCTCCAGCCTCTACAGCCGCCGTTTGCACTGCTGTTTGTCCAGGGGCTGTAGCCGCAACTTCGACTTTTGCTGGTGCTGCACCTTGAGATTTAGCTTTAGCTACTGCTGTTTCAATTTCGGCTTCGGTTTCTGCGAGGAAAGCTATGGCAGAACCTACCGGAGCGCTTTCTCCCGCTTCTACTAAAATATGAGCCATGTATCCTTCATAAAAGGATTCCACATCCATATCAGCTTTATCCGATTCAACGATTACCACCGTTTCGCCCTTTTCAACCTTGTCACCGGCTGCTTTTTCCCAGGATACTATTTTACCTTCTGTCATCGTGGAACTCAGCGCTGGCATAAATATTTCGTGAATACTCATAAGGAATATGGTGAATTGAATTTGTAATTTAGGGACTTTAATAGTTTTTGACAGATTGCATTGTATCGCGATACGCGAAGCGTCATACCCAAGACATATCGCGATCGCAACAAATTATCTTAAAACCACATTTATCAGCTAATCTGTATTTTTGCGTACTGAGTTCATAAGTTTTATGTCGTTCTTATGAAGAAATTTTAAGTAGAAGAAATTATATCAAGTCCAAATGATTAATTATTGTTCCCTATTCCCTCTTCCCTCTTCCCTACATAATATTACTTAATTCTTTACCGACAAATTTTTAGACAAATCTTGCGGAAACTCCACTGAAGGTATGAAGTTATAATTCATGTCTCGATTTAAAATTCAAGATGGATAAATAAAAACAAACCGTTTAAGATTCCCTTTAAATTTTATGTCGGCAAAGTTCAAGATTTTCCTGGTATTAACGCTTTCGCTGTTTGCGAGTGCTGTTGTTGCTGGAGTTTACATAATTAAACGATGGCATTTTAGTGAAGTTTCTACTAGCGAAGAGCAACAGCAAATTAGAGCAAAAGAAATCTCAAGTCAAAATATTGACACAAATCCTTACAGAGCGAAATATAAATCAATACCATTAACTCGTTTAAAATCCGTACTCAAAGGTACAGATCCAGCGACTCTTGCTGTTAACGCTTTTGATCCAAATTACTCGAAGCAATTAACTCGTCAAGTAGAAGTGTCTTATCCACAACCGGATCGAGCAATGGTAACAATAACCCAAACTAATTTTGCTTTGTCTAAACCCAAACCAATTAAATATCGAGTTGAACTTACAAGTTTTGGACGTTCACTGTTTGTCAGTTCACCTCCTTTGTGGCAAATTGTTTGGGCTGGTTATTACGAGCAATGTTTTGCAAATGGAACAACTTTATCAAACTCAAATTGTCGGTAGAAAGTCAATTAATCTGAATCTCTTTTGTATATTGGTGTGAATTATATTCCTGGGTTAAGATTGCTTGAAAATGGAATATAAAGTGTGTGTGAGGAGCAATAAAATTTGACTGCTTTGCCATAACAGCAGCATTTTTACGAGTCAAAATATCCGATAAATTTAGATGCAGTATTTTGACCACATCTAAAATTTTCGACAATTTTTAGCTAATAAAAACTCTTAATTCTGAGGTGAATTCGACGATTAGCACAGAAGTCGGGTTTTTAGAATAAATGTCTGTAGTCACAGGCAATTCTTATAAAAACCCGACTTCTAACCCCAGGAAAAATCAAGGTTTTACAGTTTACTTATTATTATCGAACTCACGTTAATTCTGAATTCATCATGGTGAATTCAGAATTATTATTTTGTCTAAATATCGCCGCGAATTTCTTCAATAACACCGTCACGCAGCACAATTTCAACCTGCATTTTGCTAATTAAGTTATCGCCTTTTTCTGCTCGGAAAAAGCCTTCTAACTGAAATTGATTAACTTCTTGATTCAATTCAAGCATTTGTACTTGTTGCAGGTTTTGCAAGCTTTGGTTTTTTTTGTTCTAGCATTTCGCTTTTTTTTCTCATTTACCTGACCTTGAATATTCTCAATTTGTTGTAGAGTCTGAGGTCCGGGAGGTTGTAAACCTTGCTTTTGAATTTCAGTAATTGCTCGCTGTCCTTGGACATCGATTTGTTGTAGCTGCTGGTCAACTTGATTAATTTGAGTTTGTAGTTGCTGCGTTACTTCCTCTTTCCATAGAGGTGTGACAATGGCTTTAACGTTAATAACGCGCTTTAGCAGCAATTGAGGGTTGGAGATGTCCATAAAAGTGTGTTTTTTTCCTTTTTAATTCAATACATGGTGGATTAGTTACTGTTATACATCCGCTCGATTGTATCGTGATAGCTTTCCATCACAACGTGTCGTCGGACTTTAAGAGTTCGTGTCATCATGCCATTTTCCATAGAAAACGGTTCTAGAATCAACTTAAACGGTCCAATACGATCATCCGGACGATATCCCGGACGATTTCGCACTTCTCGAATCAACTCTTGTCGAAACAAATCCTGGATCATTTTACTCTCAAGGTTGATTTTTTGGCTGGTGGATGTCGTAACATTGTCTTCTTTAACACATAATTCCAATTTTTGAGTTTTTGCCCATTTTTCTAATGCTTCCAGATTCGGGACAATCAAAGCACCGAGACTTTTTTTATCTTGCCCCACAAGCATTATTTGGTCGATAAATGGCGATCGCAAACAAGCATCTTCAACGGGAAGCGGTTCAATGTTTTCTCCGTTCGTTAAGACGATGGTGTCTTTTGCTCTTCCGGTTAAAACTATATCCTGACGGGGTGTTAACCAGCCCAAATCACCGCTATTAAACCATCCCTCGGAATCGATAGCTTGTTGTGTCGCTTCGGGATTTTTATAATAACCCTGCATGATTTGCGGTCCTTTGAGCAATACTAAACCTTTTTCTCCGGTTGGTAATTCTTGACGAGTTTCTAAATCGACAATTTTTGCTTGGGTACCCGGTATCGGTAATCCCGCAGAACCGCGTAAATTAGTCCAATGACGACGAGCATGAGTAACTGGAGAAGTTTCGGTTAAACCGTAACCAACAACGATGGACACACCAATAATCTCATAGAAATCATCTATATGTTTGGCTAAGGCACCACCACCGCTAATCAATTGCTTGACTCTTCCTCCGGTAGCTTCTCTCACTTTGCTGTAAACGATTTTCTCAGCCAAAGCTTGTATTGGGGAAAGAACTGTTGCTTGAATGCTTGCGGCAATTTTTTCTCCCATGGAAGGATTGAGATTTTCTAAATCCAATTGTTGAGTAATTCGTCGCGCTTTAATATATTTATTACTAATACCTAAAAACCGATTAATTAAAGCTTGTTTGGATGCTGGTTGTTCGCGAAATTGCTTTTGTACTCCTTCATAAATTGATTCCCAAATACGCGGTACTCCAATCATGTAATGAGGTTTAAATGTTTTTAAATCATTTTTGATCGAGCGCAAATTTGTATAAACTTGGGTACAGCCTTGAGAAAGCAAAAAATACTCGCCAGTACGTTCAAATACGTGCCAGGTAGGCAGAATACTCAAAACCACATCTCCTACTTCCGGTTGAACTATGGTACGTAAACTTGTTACTTGATGCATCAAATTTCCGTGGGAAAGCATTACACCTTTGGGCTTTCCTGAAGTACCGGAAGTGTAAAGTAAAGTTGCTAAAGCATCGCGGTTTTGCTTAACTGGCTCTAAATTATTTTTTGCACCAATTTCCATCAATTGCTCGTAGTTTAGTACCTTGATAACCTCTTCATTAGGTACTTTTTCAACTGTCAACAAAATTACTAATTTAATTGGTAAATCATCCAAACGCGATGGAGACAGCATAGCTGAACGCAATTTCTCAAAGGTTTGTAAATCTTGAGCGACTAACACCGTACTATCACTATTTGCCAAGATATACGCCAATTCATCAACATCTGCTTGAGAACTGCGTACCGCATTTACAGCCCCGGCAGTCATTATACCTTGGTCGGCAATCAGCCAGCGAGGACTATTATCAGCAATCAACGAAATCCGTTGTTCTGGTTTGACTCCTAATGCTTGTAAACCGGCAGCAAATTGTTGAATTTGCTGATGAAGCTCAGTATAAGTTATTATCTCCTCTTTGGGTCGAACGTGAGGATTATGCAGTGCGATTGTATCACCAATACGACTTGCTAGTATTCCCCAAATTTCCGGGAAAAACTCCACATTTGAGTAATCTAACCGGCTTTTTAAAGACTTCCGGTCTTCTTCTGCAAACTTAGAAAGTAAATTATTTGTACCCTTAGTTTTAGACATCACACGCAACTTTTATAGTCAATAATTTGTACTTCCAGCATATTCCTTCATTTACTAAAAATAGACAACTTGTTATATATACAAGAGATAAAACTCTTTCGTTCTCAATTAATACTTACACTGCATAAACCCGGTTTCCATACAAAAACGTTGTTTTTACAAGCAGATATCGACGAAACAAGCGGGTTTCTGGCTTCACCTGGGTAATTTCTGTTAATCTGGATTAAGTCTGAGTCCAAATGTAAAATTATATGGATAAAAATTTAGTTATATAAACCGACATATACATACTGAAGATTAGTTTGATTTTTCCATGTCATATATAAGACTGAGATAATTTAATTAACAAAAACTAACAAGCAATAAATAGATTTAAAAATAGATTAAAAAAGAAATTTCAACTTAAAAATCGTTTATGCTAACCAAAAGAAACTCAAAAGTTGATACTGATTTAATTATCACGATTTTGCTTCACAATAGAATAAGTACTTAGGCAAAATTAATTGTGTATTTGTCATTGCGAGTGGAACGAAGTGAAACGAAGTGAACGAAGCATTCACCCTACGGGTGAATGCTGAGTCCTGACGGACACGCTGCGCGTTTACGCAGTATAGCGAAGCTAACGCTGTAGCTCGCAATGACACAATTAATTTTGCACACCCACTTATGAGGATTTTTTCGCAAAAGGAGACCTGAAGATGAGTTTAACTAATATCGTATTACTCACCCTCGTCAATACTGTTACTTGCCTTGTCTTACCCAAGACAATATCTTCAGTATTCAGTGTCAAAAGCAAACCTAAAATTCTTTCCGAAACAACTACCATAGCTTTAAAAAAGCAAGCTAAAACTACTTAACTTTGTGTAGTGTAATTAATTACTATTTGAATCTTTAGTGGTTTTGATAGTGTAACCAAGTTAAAATCGTCAATCTAAAATAAAAATTAAAATAAAAATTAAAATAGATTGACCTTCAAACTTTAACTAAAATGGGAACATTAACAGTAAATCCTTTTCTCGACGGTAATTTTGCCCCAGTGCGTGAAGAAATCACCGCTGATGACTTGAAAATAATTGGTGAATTACCACCAGATTTATCCGGGATGTTCGTAAGGAATGGTCCCAATCCCCAATGGAATCCCAAAGGACAGTATCATTGGTTTGATGGGGATGGAATGTTACATGGGGTGCGGATTTCTGACGGTAAAGCCAGTTATCGTAACCGTTACGTGCGGACGAAAGGATGGCAAATCGAACAAGAAGCGGGTAAAGCCCTATGGAGTGGGTTATTAGAACCGCCACAAATGGATAACCCCCACGGTGCATCTAAAAACGTTGCCAATACCGCCTTAGTATGGCACGCAGGTCAATTTTTGGCACTTTGGGAAGGAGGTGCGCCTCATGCTATAAAAATTCCAGAATTAGATACTTCAAGTGAATTTACTTACAATACTCAATTAAAATCTGCATTTACAGCACATCCCAAAGTAGACCCGATAACGGGTGAAATGATGTTTTTCGGTTATTCATTTGCTCCGCCATACTTACATTACAGTATAGTTTCACCTGAAGGCGAACTTGTAAAAACAGTACCCATTGAACTACCCATGGGAGTAATGATGCATGATTTCGCCATTACGTCAAACTATACAATCTTTATGGATTTGCCAATGACATTCAATCCCATGCGGATGGAGAAAGGTGAACCCGGTATGATGTTTGAGAAAGATAGAGCCAGTCGTTTTGGTGTTGTACCACGTCACGGCGATAATAATGATATACGTTGGTTTGAAACTCCTGCTTGTTTCGTATGGCATACCCTCAACGCTTACGAGCAAGGAGATGAAGTAGTACTTGTGGCTTGTCGGATGAATTCCACAACCGTTTTTGCGACAGAGGATGTTGAAAGCGGTGGGGAAGATAATATTCCCAGACTGCACCGTTGGCGATTTAATATGAAAGATGGTAGCGTGCGCGAAGAAATGCTTGATGATGTACCTTCAGAATTCCCCCGTATTAACGACAACTTTTTAGGACAACCAACGCGCTACGGTTATGCTGGCAAAATGAAACAAGGTGTAATGCCTTTATTTGATGGTGTAATTAAGTATGACCTCAACAGCGGTAAATCCCAAACTCATGAATTTGGTGAAGCACATTATGGTGGTGAAGCTGTATTTGTACCTCGTGCTAGTGGAAGTGGAGAAGATGAAGGTTGGGTAATGACTTTCGTTTATGACTCAAATCAGGATACATCTGAATTAGTAATTGTAGACGCTCAAGATATGACATCGGAGCCAGTTGCAAGAGTACTGATTCCCCAGCGTGTTCCTTATGGTTTCCACGGTGATTGGGTTAGTGAGGAGAAATTGCACAAATCGAAGTGATAGGTAATACAGATAACTGATGTAGAGACGTTGCAGTGCAACGTCTCCTTGTATTTTCGGTTGTACGAGAATTTGCTGAAAAAATTGTTAGACTTTGTTCTTATCTACCCGGAAATAATTACTATTTTTAGTGCGAATCAATTTAAACTTATGGATTGGAGTTAATTATTTTACTTCCCACCATAATAAAAAGCGATTTCCTTATCCTTCAAAGGCGCAAAATCAGCTTCTTCAAGCATTTGATTAAGTTCAACTTGAGAAATATGTTTAGCTCCAATTCTAACTATACGAGACCTCATAGTATTTTTTACACCACTACGCTGTCTATTACCTTCAAGCGCCATGACTTGATTGTACAAATCTAATTTTGCAGGTTCAATAGGAGAACCATCTAAATCAATTCCATTAGCAATAGCTTCGTCAACAGCATCCGCACCCTTGGTTGAGGCATCCATTTGATTAGTTTGGGCAGTCATAGCAAAGGATTTTTATTTTCTGATTTAATTTATTAATATTAAATTTTACCAGTTAACGGTACCGTTACTCACTTTAAATCTTAACATTAACATTTAGATGCCGTAATTTTTCGTATGCACTTGTCAGGAATCGGTTCTATAGTTTAATCTCAAAGCAATGCTATAGCAATATGGTGAAGCTATGTCAGAGCATCCTATTCCCGAACAAAAAACCGTAGATTAGAAAGGGCTTTAAGCAATACAATTGTCGATATATATTTCGGCACTTCTGAAAGCTGGCTGCGAGCCATCCTCCGGATGTGCATTTTTTCATTAGGCTACATAGATTCCGAGCCAGTGTTTATTGTTGAATGTCCCAACCAAGCTGTAGCAAAACGGTTAAGCCGCAAAACTTATCCTTTTAGAGAAATAGTCTATTGGTTTACCGATAACCTACAAGCCGGCGAACGCACTTTATTTTGCTATCAAGAATTAAAAAATGGTTCGTGGCAATGCTTCGACACCAACAGCAATTCTTGGAAAAACTGGAACAGTCTATATATCCCCCAACGCTTGATTTGACAAGATTGGGAATTGGGAATTGGGAATTGGGAATTGGGAATTGGTAATTGATAATTGGTACTCCTATTCCGCTAGAAAATTACCTATTTCTCTTTATCTCTTTACGAATGCGTTCTCTGCGTCTAGTAAGGGTTTTTTTCGGTAATCTTTTAACGGGAAGGGAGTAGTTATGAGTTAATAATTATCTATCCCCCACCTTCCCCAAACCCCATCCCCCACCTCCCTATCTCTTACTCCTTCCGAGTTACTAACCCAGCGAAAAAGGCACCTAAAACACTTCCAGTCCAAATTCCCGTAGTGCTACCTTGCCACATTGCACCCGGTGCCACTACGAATTTACAACCTGTTTTAAATAACTCCCAACGTTGGTTTTGACAATTTTGACTGTGAGCTTGTACGCTAATTTGTCCTCCAACATAACCGCCGAAAAAGCCAGATGCAAGGGCTAAGAAAGTACAAACTAATAATCTTTTTCGTGATGATTGTTTACTCATTGTTAGGAGTTAGTACCACCTGAGTTTGGAGTTAAAGTTACCAATTACCAATTACCAATTACCCATTACCCATTACCAATTACCTATTACCAATTCTCATCAACCAGTATTTCTCATCCCAGCCGCAATTCCGTTAATCGTTAACAGCGCACCTCTGAGCAATTCTCCTTTGCTGTAACGCGAGTGGATTACTCCAGAACTTGCGCTGGTTTTACTGTGCCGCAAACGTTTAAGTAAAGATACCTGAATAAATCCAAGAGGTACAATAGTACCATTTCTTAACTGTACCGAACGCTGTAAAACTGGATCTCCATCTAAAAGTCTTTCGTGTCCGGTGATTTGTAAGACTAAATTTTTTGTCAGATAGTATTCGCTGGAAATTTGGTTAAATACCCCATCAAAGCGCTGCTTATCTTCGGGTTTAGATAGTTCCTCTACATAGTGTCGAGCCATTTGTAAATCGACTTTTGCCAAGGTCATTTCTACTTTGGAAATCACCATTTTGAAAAATGGCCACTTTCTGTAAAAGCATTGTAGTAACTGTATGTGGTCGTCGGGAGCTTCGTTTAAAAATTCTTGTAAAGCTGTACCGACTCCGTACCATGCAGGTAGTAAAAATCTGGTTTGCGTCCAGCTAAATACCCAAGGAATTGCCCGTAAACCGCTTAAACCCTTATTACCCGATGGACGACGAGCGGGACGAGAACTGATTTGTAGTTGACTAATTTCTTCAATGGGCGTAACTTGATGAAAAAAGTCTATAAAATCGGGTTGTTCGTAAATTAAATCCCGATAATGCGATCGCGATCGCGCTGATAATTCTTCCATAATTTGGTTCCAGGGTTCGATATTGTCAAACCCAGCACTGAGTAGACTGGCTTGAATTACCGCAGTGGTGATTGTTTCGAGATTGTACAGCGCCAAATTAGGTAAGGAGTATTTGGAAGCTAAAACTTCTCCTTGTTCGGTAATTTTGATCCGTCCATTAATACTTTTACCTGGTTGGGCTAAAATTGCTTCGTAAGCGGGACCGCCACCGCGTCCAACTGAACCACCCCGTCCATGAAAGATTCGTACGCTTAAGCCATGTTCTTCGGCTATTTGCTGCAATGATTTTTGGGCTTTGTGAATCTCCCAATTACTACTCAGAAAACCGGAGTCTTTATTACTATCGGAATACCCCAACATGATTTCTTGTAAATTGGGATTTAAGGGAGAAGCTGGAGAAGAAAATGACTCTTTATCCCCTTGTCCCCTTGTCCTCTTCTCTTCTTCATAGACTTCATACCCTCCCGCGAGTAGTGCGCGATACAGAGGAAGGGAAAACAAGTCTCGCATGACTTGTCTCGAACGCTGTAAGTCTTCTACTGTTTCAAATAAGGGGACTACTCGGATTGTACCGATGGCGGTTCCGGGATCGTAAAGTCCTGCTTCTTTGGCTAAGAGTAATACTTCAAGTACGTCGCTCACCGAGCGACACATACTAATAATATAAGTTTGACAGATGTTGCAACCAAATTCTTGTTGTAGCGATCGCAATACACGCATCGTTTCTACAACTTCGTTGGTTTTATCTGCAAACGCTAACTGTGCGGGAATTAATGGTCTTCTGGTTTGTAGTTCTTCTATTAACCAAGCAATTTTCTGCTCTTCTGGTAGTTCTTCGTAATTTGTCTGTAAAATTCCTAGATATTCTAAAATTTCGCCGATTGCACTGCTGTGACGGGTTGATTCTTGGCGAATATCTAGTTGTGTCAAATTAAAGCCAAAAATTTCCACTTGGGTGAGCAGATTTTCTAACTGCTGACACTTTAAACCCGTTTGTGATAAGTTGCGTTGAATTAACCTTAAATCTGTTAAAAATTCAGCTTCGGAAGGGTAAATTGGAGCTTTATCGTCTTTAATAATCTCGCGCTTCCACAATGCTGAATTACGTTCCCGTGTATTTTCCAGTCGCTTAACTACATAAGCGAGTTTCAACCGATAAGGTTCCTGACGATAGCGTAAAGCCAATGCGTCGTATACTCCGCTCATCTGGGACTGTTCGATTTCCAACGATTCTAATAAGTCCGGTAGAACATCGCTCCAGTGCAGCGACACGCTTAATAATTCAATTAATGCTTTCCCAGATTCGATATATTTTTCTAACACCATATGGCGTTGATAACAAGCCGTCTGCCAAGTTATTTCTGGTGTTACTGATGGATTCCCGTCTCGATCGGAACCAACCCAAGAACCAAATTGACAAAAGCTTTTGATTGGTGGCTCAAGTCTGGGAAAGGTTGAATTCAAAGCGTATTTGAAACGCTCGTACAATTGCGGGATAGCATCAAACAATACTGATTGAAAATAGTGCAGCGCATAATCTACTTCATCCAGTACGCTGGGTTTAAACTGATGTAGTTCGTCAGTACGCCACCATAAACGAATATCTTCTAATAATTGAGAGCGAAGTTGGGTTGTTTCCCAAGAATATCCCCCTGCGGTCATATTGCCAGAACGCTTTTCTGATGCATCGAGTTTTGCAGTAAATCTACTACTCGCCGCTGTTTATCTCGAATCGTTGGACGGACAATTTCAGTTGGGTGAGCTGTAAACACTAAACGCACGTCCAATTGTGCAATTAAGCGTTGAATTTGTCCTGGTGGTACATTTAATTTAAATAACTTGGGGAATAGTTCGGCAAAGGTTCCTTTGTCTTTTACATTAGGTTTAGATTGCCAATTTTTGACTAGTAAATCTGCATTAACTCCGTTGTTTAAATGAACTTCCTCTTGTTGATGATTGCTCGAATAAATAATATTGGGTAAAGTTTCTGTTTGCCGATCTTCTTCATAGCGAGTCAATTGTTGCTGCTGTTCGTAGTCTTGTTCTACGATATTGATCAACTGAAAATACAAAGCAAATCCACGAGCTGCCCTAATTGCTTCATTAATATTTAATTGTTCAATTAAGCTCGATACTGAAGCCGCTTGGTTATCCGTTGCTTGTCCTTCTGGGGAACATAAATCGCGTAACTGTTTGAGGAGATCTACCATTTGTTGTCCGCATTCTTCGCGGAGAACCAATTCCCACATTTCCTCAACGATTTGCAAGCGATGGCGCAAAAACAAATCTGATGCGGGGTAGATACTTACAGCCTGAGTTGAAGGGTATAAAACGGTACTCATATCCTAAATAATATATAGAGCTGATTACTGTTTATTATTTTTTCGTGGTTCTGCACCCACATCTGATAAATTTTACATCCAAAGACGGCTTCACACTTTTTATACTGCGTATGCTGCTTTAATCTGCCGAATTTGAAGTTGGAAAATCAAGTAGGGGTAGGCGTTCGCCTCGAAATAATTCTTCACTGGCTTGTCCTACGGCTATGAGTGCTTCTCGCGTAGCTTTTTCTGCTAATACTAATGTTAGGACAGAAACGGTACCAGCTTGCAGGATGACGGACTGGGAAATTGAGAATAAGCCCAAATTCAATTCGGCTTGAGATGACTTAGAATTAACAGACTCAGTTGACATAGATATTTTTGACGATGCAGTAAGATAAGTTAAATAAAACACAAAAATTCACAAGTGGAGAGTTTAATCGTTGTTTACTCCGTTAATATGGGCAAATTAAATCAGTCAACAAGTAAACCAATAAGATCACAAAAGTGTAAAAAAACTTTCTAGCTAAATAGTTCGATAATTCTAGTTTACTAGTACTCGCCAGCCCTTTGTGCGTCTGCTCAATTTCTTTTCGTCCACAACAGATGAAAACAGCCTTTATACAAACCCAACAATCATTAGCACAGTGGGTAAGCCAAGCAACAGGAATCAACTCTTTGGGGGTAAAAGTCCGGTTGCGAGGAAATGACCTGCACATTCTCTGTGAATCACAATCTGGACCTGCTCGTTGGCAAACTTTATCCGATTTGCTTAAAGCACTACAGCAAACTGATTTAGATGCTTTAGCAAAAAGCGAACAGTCTTCAATATACCAAGTTTTCGTTTATGGAAAGAAAAAAGCGAAAAACGCCCCCAATGGTGTCACAAGGTTTACTTAAATCAACTTGACAAGCACTTAGAAGAGGTAAATCAGGCGCTTTTAACAGCCCAAAAGCCGACGGGAGCGCTAATTTTATCGAACGAAAGTTTAGCCCGTCAAGGAGATCCTTCGGCAATTGCTCGCTATCTTAGCGAAACCCTGAGTACTTTTGGTGTGGCAGTGCAAGTCAAGGTCAGAAAACAACAGCCATCAGACAGCATTGCTCAAAATAAAAGCCGTTTATGGGTTTTTGTCAATCAAATTACACACCAGATCCATCATTAATTGCTGAACCTGTAGCAGCGAAATTACGACATCTGGAGTTATTGGGCTATCAAGATGCAGTTATTTCTACACAAGTTGTTGGCGAAACTCAACCAGATTGGCTGCTGCTGATTGATTTAACGCCCCCAGAGGTGATGCTCAAGGAATGGGCTAGGTGGGGAGATGTACAAGCTATTGTCAGGCTTTTAAACCTGGGATTTGCTAATTCTAAGGTGGAGGTGCAAGCTTCTTTAAAAGATTCAACGCTACATATATTTTGTACCCCAGGATCTGAATCTTCAGAAGCTTCAGTGATTCCACCTAAAACATTGTGTTTGGATAAAATTGTTCCGACTTTAGAGGCACTAGCTCCCCAAGGTATATTATCGGCAGCGATTTACGGACAACAAACTGTTTCATCTTCCGAACCTGCTTGGATCGATTGGCTATCTTTACCAGCTAAGGAGCATCCAGCTTTAGCAACACCAGCGATTGAATTAGCTAATTCGGGCGATATTGAAGCAATTACTTTTTTACTCCAACGTTTACTCAATCCCAATTTAGACAACCGTTTAAAAACTGGCGGTATTCGCGTAATTTTGCGGCGTAAACAAGATTTATTACACATCATGTGCGATGCTCCAGTATGTCCAGCACGCAAACAAGTAGCTGCCAAGGTGATTAATTTTATTCAACATTTGCAGTTATCTGACCTTGGAGGAGTGCGCGTTTACGGACGACGGGCTGGTAATAAAAAACCATTTTGGCAATTAGGTACAGACTTCAAGCAGCGTCAACGAGTAGTACCCGAAGCGACTCCAGAATTTGCTGCAACTTCTGCCTACGTACAGGAACTGTTACCCAACGACGACGAACCCTTATTGCGTACCGATTTAACCAGCGAAGAAATCCATGCATTTGTTACTGATGTAAGCAAAGATTGGGGTGAAATTGTCAAAAACTGGTTTTTAAGAACCCAGTTATTTATTGAAAAACAGCCATCTGAATCAAACTCGGAAACAAGAGTACGTCGCGTTGCTTTAATTTGGGGTACTCTCGGATTATTGCTCAGTTTACAAACGGATTGGCTATTAGGTTCAATTTTGACTACCTTTGCATTCCCAACTGCAACAGTTACTCAATCCCAGGCAAATACAACCACCGAAGAAACAAAAACGGCGTATCTTTCCAACACCAGCCAAGAAAAACCCAACCCTAACTCAAACTCAGTATTTAACGGTTCTAACTTCACCACCCAAAACAACTCCAACCGAGGTAAAGCAACAGCAACCGCTATACTTTTAGCAGCGCGATCGCAACTTCCCAGTTTTAATGCTCGGCAGTTAGATGAACAATTGGCTTTATATAAACAGCGTCTGGTAAAAAATGGTGCGCCACCCGATGTATTAATTATCGGTTCTTCCCGTGCTTTACGAGGTATAGATCCAGATGCGTTGAAAAAGGGTTTAGCAACAGAAGGTTATCCAGATGTTGATGTTTTTAATTTTGGTATTAACGGTGCCACAGCCCAAGTTGTAGATTTTGTAATTCGTCGCGTACTCCAGCCATCGGAATTACCTCATACAATTATCTGGGCAGATGGTTCTCGTGCCTTTAATAGCGGTAGAGGAGATAATACCTTTGATACGATCGCCGCATCACCTGGTTATCAATATGCTCTCAAAACATCTTTAGCAAGAGTTGGCTCGACAAATCAGCCAAAAACTCTTAAAGAAGCAGAAATTGCCAAACAAAAAAGCAATGGCTATGAAATTATTAACGACAAACTAAATCAAGGATTCGCTACTATTTCAAATTCCTACAACAAACGCGACCAATTAAAAGGTCAGATTAACAAGATATATAAATCTCTACCCATAATTAGCGGTTTGAAGGCAGATTATGCAAGGGATTCCACAAATCTTTCCGAAGATGTTGACAATTATGCAGTAGACTTTGATGGATTTTTACCTTTATCCATCCGCTTTGAACCCAATACTTATTATCAAAAACACCCAAGAGTTGGGGGTAATTACGATCAAGATTATCAAAACTTTGATTTAGTTGGCGAGCAAAACGCAGCTTTACAAGCATTACTCAACTACACAGAATCTCAAAGTATAAATGTAGTATTCGTAAATATGCCCTTGACGGCAGATTATTTAGATCCTGTACGTACAAAATACGAACAAAAGTTTGAGGAATATATGCTGAGTTTTGCAAATCGTTCCAACTTCGTTTACCGCAACTTAAGTCAAATATGGCTGGAAGCCAACGATTATTTTTCCGATCCCAGTCACCTCAACCGTTACGGTGCATACGAAGTATCTAAAAAACTCGCCAAAGATCCGATGATTCCCTGGAGTGGGAAGTAAGAACAAAATGGGGAGACAAGGGGAGAGGTTTTATCCACCAACAACTATCCACCAACAACTAACTCAAAGATGAATTTCATTTCCTTCGCCTACGGACTATTTTTACTGAGCGTATTGGGAATTTATTGGTCTGTAGAACAACAAAAGTTGCGACTGTGGACTTTAATAATTGCCAGCTTAATTTTTTATGCGTCTAACCAAATTTACTATGTACCGTTGTTGTTGACACTAACTTATATTAATTTTCGTTTGGGGTTAGCCCTCGGACAAAATACTTCCCCCGGAAAACATACTCTTGATTGGCGAATTTCTAATGAGCAGTGGCAATTTGCTCAAGCTGATTGGAATCGTCATCGTTTGAAAGTTTTATGGCTAGGTATTAGTTTAAATATTCTGTTGCTATTTGGTTTCAAGTATTTACCGCCTTTATTCAACTTCTTTAACCCCAGCGTTGCTAATTCTGTGGGAAGTGGAAGTACTTTTAAAGCGATGGCACCTTTAGGGATATCGTTTTTCACTTTTGAGTGTATTGCTTATCTAGTAGATGTTTATCGCGGCGCACCTGCTGCGGAGCAGTTTATTCTATTTGCTAGTTACAAATCTTTCTTTGCCAAGTTGATTTCGGGTCCGATTACTCGCTACCATCATTTGGAGAACCAGTTTAATAATCTGAAGCTTCCTCATGCCAATACCATCGCTGAAGGATTGTGGTTAATTGCTAGGGGTGCCGCAAAAAAAGCTCTTTTAGCAGATAACTTAGGAATTTTTGTAGATTTATCTTTCAGCAGCTTGCAAAGAGCGGGTAGCGTCGATTTGTGGTTGGCTACCTTTGCTTATGGCTTACAACTATATTTAGATTTTAGCGGTTATGTAGATATCGCTCGCGGTAGTGCTTTACTTTTCGGTTTAGTGTTGCCAGAAAACTTCAATCATCCTTATTTCAGCACGAGTATTGCCGACTTTTGGCGACGCTGGCACATGACTTTAGGTGATTGGCTGCGTAATTACCTTTATTTTCCTCTCGGAGGTTCCCGTAAAGGTTTAGCTCGCACCTGCTTGAACTTAATGATTGTTATGGTTATCGCCGGAATCTGGCATGATGCAGCTTTAGGATGGGTTGTTTGGGGTGCTTATCACGGTTTTGCATTAGTCGTACATCGTTTAACTGATGTGATTAGCGATCGATTCGAGGCTCTGGAAAACTTTTGGCAAAATCCCGCAGGGGTAATTTTAGCTTGGCTGCTTACCCAGTTAATGGTTTTCACTTCATGGATATGGTTCCGCTTACCTAATTTACAAGATTCTTGGTTAGTAATTACTCATCTGTGGGGTCATTCTGCCGATGCACAATTTGCTCAAAAAGTCTATATCGAAGCTCTTAATATTAGTCAATATCAATTAGCTGCTTTATTAATTGGTATTGCAGCTGTGATGGGCATAAGCTACGCCTTCAGCAATCGTCTGAAACTAGAGCTTAATTGGCATTTAAAACTCCTATTCATCCCACTATGCCTCTGGGCAGTTTGGGTTTTAGCTCCCGAAGGTCGATTACCTTATATTTACTTTGATTTTTAAAGTCAGGGAATTGGTAATGGGTAATGGGTAATGGGTAATGGGTAATAGGTAATGGGTAAATTAATAACTCCGAACTCCGAACTCCGAACTCCGAACTCCGAACTCCTAACTCCTAACTCCTAACTCCTAACTCCGAACTCCTAACTCCTAACTCCTAACTCCTAACTCCTAAATTTATATAAAATTTACTTATACCTTAAATAAGTGATAAATATTTAAGCAAATGCTCCTAAGTGAATAAACTAATGTATAGTGATAAATAAGAGGCAAGAGAAATCGCGCCTAATTATTAAAACAAATA
>JAAUSO010000046.1 GCA_012033205.1 Richelia sp. SL_2_1
AACAAACCCGCCTTGTAGGTTGGGTTGTACCTCCGGCACACCTAGCGGTGAACGTTCCTCAACCCAACCTACATATATCAAGGTTTTTGGCTTTAACTGAACCGTATTGACTTATAGTCGCCAGGTAAAGTATTAAATTAGAGTTTTAAAAGCTTCTAAAAACCCGACTTCTGTGATTACGTTATATCTTGCATATTTAAGATTAATCTAAACAGGCTTAACCTTGAATTAACCATCCCGAAATCAAAAAATATTACTATAAATATAGCAAATTTCAGTTGAGTCCAATACATTAAAACCTCACCCCCTTCCCCTCTCCTTTTTAAAGAGAGGGGTTAAGAGGGCGGGGTGAGGTTAAAATTTGTATTGCACCCAAGTGAAAACCGTTATGTAGTAACTTTTTAATCAAAAACTACTTAAAACTGAACTATCTAAGTAATTTATACAACAATTGATTTATCGATATTCCAGGTAGGATACAGCAGTGAAAACAAGCTTTTTTTATTAATAAAAGATTTGGGAGCAAATAGGAGTGGATGAACAACTTGAGAAACTTATTAATGAAGTATCTCGTTATCAAAAGGGTACAGTAGAAAGGCAAAAAGCTTTAAATAACTTGCTGATAATTGTTCAACAACTTCCTGGTATTTACAAATCTTACCATCGAGATTATTTAGAAGCATTGAATCAAACATGGGAATGGTTTTGTCGCAATCTTGATAAATTTCAAGGAACTACGGAGGAAAGTTTAGAAAAAAGTTTAGTTAAATGGATTAACGGTTATCTGAAATGGCGCGTTAAAGATTTATTTATTGCCGACGGTAACTATACAATTAGTTTAGATAAACCAATAGGTAATGATGGCGATAAAGAAGTCACCGGATTGGATATGCTTCCAGATCCACAGTTTTCTAGTATAACCTTAGACCTGCTCGATATCAAAATTGCCGAAATTCAACAGCGCAATCGCGAAACTTGGGGAAAAAGAATTATCCAATTTATCGAACAAGACGAAAACCAGCAGTTGAGACGCTGTTATACCAGGGTTAATACAGATTGTCACTGTCAATTGTTAGCAAAACGGTTATTACTAGCAAATCCATCTCATAAAATTGCCGATATTGCCAGAGAATTTAATGTAAGCAATCAAACTCTATATTCTCATTGGAAAAAAAAATGCTTACCTTTACTTAAAGAAATTGGTGTAAATTTAAGGATTGATTAATGAACAGCACACAACCAAATTATTTACGGGTTCCTCTAGGAAAAGATGCTCATCGTTATGCAGAAAAATTCGCTGGGGAACAAGATTCTGTAGAAAAGGGCAAACAAGTCTATTTAAATACTTTAGCAGTTTATGCTGTTCATAATTATTTAAAATGGCTAAATATAGAAACAGCTTTGCATCAAAGCGATAGTTGGAATTGGAGCATCAGGACATTTTTTGATATTGCCGATTTAATGTTACCTAATGTTGGCAGAATAGAATGTCGTCCGGTATTACCAGGTGAAAATGCTGTGGTTTTACCCCAAGAAGTAACCCAAGAAAGAATTGGTTATGTTGCAGTTCGGTTCACAAAACAATTAGATTTTGTAGAAATATTAGGATTTATTCCAGCAGCAATCATTGCACAGTCGGAAATAATTGAAGTCAGTCGATTGCATTCCCTAACTGTCTTAATTGACACTATAAATCAACGCAAAAATCTGGTAAATTTGTGTCAATGGTTGGAAGGAATATTTAATCAAGATTGGCAATCTCCAGAGTTAGTCTTAGCTGGTAATTTCCGGAGTGCTGCGACTATTACCCGTCAAAATACTGATTCTCAAACTAATTCTATTAGTCGCGCTAAAGTAATTAATCTTGGGAAACAGATAGTTTCATTAATCGAATTAACACCAACAAATAGTGCAATTTTTGATATTCGGTTGCGGGTTTATCCAGCAGAAAATGCAGTTCATTTACCCCAAAATTTGCAAATGAGTATTTTGGATGAATTGGGGAACGCTTGTATGACGACTCAAGCAGAAACTGCTAATGATTGGATACAGCTTGAATTTAGCTGTCAACATGAAGAGAAATTTAGTGTCGAATTTAAGTTAGGAGAAACAACAATTATCGAAGAGTTTGTGGTTTAAATACATCGAATAATAAGTAAATTAATAGGTAAATTAATGTATGGCGGTTATCAAACTTAAAATAAGGGAAAGTAAACAAGGATTTCAAGTAGATTTAACAGCAGAGCAATTAAACATTGAAGCCGAAGGATTTTTACCTGCACTTCCAGCAGAATTGGAATCATCTTTTAATAATTGGCAATTAGCTTATCGTCAAATTGATGCAGTGCGTTCTTATATTGCACCATCACCGGGGATGCGGATTACTCCCAAAACCGTGACAAAATATTCCAGTACTGATTGTGTAAAATCGGTTAAAGAAAGTCTCAATCAATGGCTTAATTCCGGTGATAGCAGATGGCTTCCCGTGCGAGATAAATTAATCGCGATCGCGCAACAAATTCATCATACAAATGAAGATGTTCGCGTTATTATTGATGCTAAAGATGTTAATTTACGTCGTCTTCCTTGGCAAGAGTGGAATTTATTTGAGGAACACTACCCCCAAGTTGAAATTGCTTTAAATGCTGGTAAAAGTACATCTAGAAAGATAAGTGATATACTGCCAATAAGTGCAAAAATTAGAGTTTTAGTTACGGTTGGTAGAAGCGATGGTATTAATACGAAAGATGATTTGCAAGTAATCAAAGACTTAGAAAACCATGGTGCAGAAGTTGTTTGTTTGATGCAACCCAATCGTCAAGAATTATGTAATGCCTTGTGGGATGAACAAGGATATCATATTTTTATTTTTACGGGACACAGTGGAAGTCGAGCAGATGGCTGTATTGGGTGGATTGAACTCAATGATCATGATAGTTTGAATATTGAAGAATTCAAAGAAGCTTTAAAACAAGCTATCAATCGAGGGTTACAGTTAGCAATTTTTAATTCTTGCGATGGTTTGGGTTTAGCTAATCAATTAGCAGAGTTGTATCTACCCCGTTGTATTGTAATGCGTGAACCCGTACCCGATAGAGTAGCAGTAGAATTTTTAAAATACTTTTTTACAGAATTTACCCGTAATCAATCTCTTTCCCAAGCTTTAAATAAAGCCCGCAAACGTCTAGAACATTTCAATTTAGATTATCCTGGTGCAATTTGGCTACCAACAATTTGTGTCGCATCTAATTTAAAATCCTTAACTTGGGAATCACTCAATCCAGGGAAGGTTATTAATCAAGAAAAACCAGATAATCCGGATAATTCCCATAGAAATAATTTCCATAAAAATAATTTAAATAATTTACAATCTGATAAAAAACAAAAGCCAAATATCAAACCATTAATATTAACAGGTTTAATTGCTTTAGTTATCGGTGGTATAGCTATTTTGATGGGGAATTTATTTTCAAAAGAACAACAACCACAACCAATAGCAGGGACAACATTTAGTTCAGTAAAGGTTCCTTCCGGGACATTCCGTTATGGAGGTAGCACTACTACAGAAGAATTTCGGCAACTTATAGAGCCAGAAATTAGTAAAATCCATCCCAATTTTAAATTAACCTTCCAAGGTGCATACGGTTCAAGAGAAGGTATAAACATATTATTAAATGATAAACTAGTATCTGGAAAGCAGGATTTTTCCTTGTCTTCTCGACATTTGACAGAAGCAGAAACCAAATCAAAGCAAGACAATTTTGAATTGCGGAATATAGCAGTAGCCATAGATGGAATTGCGATCGCAGTTAATCACAAACTTAAGATCAAAGGCTTAACTATTCCCCATCTCAAAGAGATTTATACCGGCAAAATTACTAATTGGCAACAAGTTGGAGGACCAGATTTACCAATAATACCTTATTCCCGCAATCCAAAAAACGGAGGTACACCCGAATTTTTTGTCAAGGAAATTTTAGGGAATGAACAACTTGGTAAAAATGTCCAGATTTTTAACGAGACAACAGATAATTTAAAAAAAGTCGAGGAAAATCTAGGTGGAATTTATTATGCATCCGCATCACAAGTAGTACCACAATGTGATATCAGAGCATTACCTATCGGACAAACATCAAATGATTTTGCTTCTCTTTACAAAGAACCAGTGATTCCTGCTGATAAATGTAAAGAAGAGAAAAAACGAAATAATTCTAACCAAATAAACCTAGAAGAGTTGAAAAATAATTATCCTAGATATTTAACTCGTAAAATTTACGTGATTTACAAACATACAGATTTAACAAGTAAAGAACCAGACTTAAGAAAAGAACCCGAAGCAGAAAAAGCAGGGTTAGCTTATGCAAATCTACTCAAAACAGATGAAGGTAAAGAATTAATCAAAAAAGCCGGGTTTATTCCTATTTAATTAATTTCTTTTGCATATAAAATCAATTTATTTTTCCCACAGCCCAGTTTTAAAAACTACCGGGTTTCTTAATATCTCAAATTTCTAACGTGATAGAAAATAGAAGTCGAGCTTAAAGGATGTTTTCAAAGAAATCCGGCCGTTTAAACCGCTACTACATAAGCAAAGTCCACCTGCGTGGACTTAGTTAATTCATAACCCGCAGTAAGGCGGGTTTTGTTTCTGTAGCCGCGACTTCTAGTCGCCATGTAAAGACTTTAAAAACATCCTCTAACCTCAACTTTATCCAATATTTCTTTATTTAAAGAAACTTTGTAACATCTTACAATTTATCAAAAAAATAACTCTATCATACTATACAGTATAGTTGAAAAATAGAAGTTATCATACAATACAGCAGACCGAATAAATAGACTTACTTTTCTGATTTTTTCATTTACGTTTTACAGGATTTATCAATGATAGTCTTAGATGGTTATAATACAGCAAAAAAACAAGTGAAACTAAGTTGATTAGGGAAAGCTTTTGAGTACACAAATTATCTACTGTTATCTAGTAAAGATTGTTTTTTTATGGAATCTTGAAAAATTATTGCAAAAAATTTCAAACTTACATCAGTAGTATAATATTTTATGATTAAATTAACGTGAGTTTGATGTCATAATAAAGTTATCAAACCTTGATTTTTCCTGGGGTTAGAAGTCGGGTTTTTTGAATAAATGTTTGTAGTAACAGACAATCTTTATAAAAACCCGACTTCTGTGATAGTTGTCCAATTCACATTAAATTAATAGTTTAATATTAATATTTTGAGCAAAATCAACAAAAATAATTATTAATTAAGAACCATAAAATGAACTCTGACTTTAAAATACAGCATCGAGAAACCGCTTTAATTACTGGAGCAGCTAGTGGAATTGGCTATGAATTAATGCAGATATTTGCTCAGAATCAATATAATCTTGTATTGGTTGATAGAAATCAACAAAAGCTTTCCGAAATAGCAGATGAATTACCCAATAAATTCGGTATTTCAGTCAAAACTATTGTGAAAGATTTATCAGTTTCTTTGGCAGCAAAAGAAATTTTTACAGAAGTTAATCACTCATCAATCAAAATTGATGTACTAGTAAATAATGCTGGATTTGGTAATTATGGATTATTTAACGAAACAGATTTAAATGCTGAATTAGAAATGATGCAGGTTAACATGGTATCTCTTACACATTTAACCAAATTGTTTCTCAAACAGATGGTAAAGCAAGGTAAAGGAAAAATATTAAATGTTGCTTCCACCGCTGCTTTTCAACCGGGACCTTTAATGGCGGTATACTTTGCAACTAAAGCATATATCTTTTCATTTTCTCAGCGATCGCTAATGAATTAGAGGGTACTGGTGTGACTGTAACAGTTCTTTGTCCAGGTCCGACAGCATCTGCTTTTCACCACAGAACTGGAATGTCGGACTCGAAGTTAGTCAAAAGTAAGAATATGATGGATGCTCAAACTGTAGCAGAAATTGGCTATCGTGGTTTAATGGCAAATAAAACTACTGTTATTCCTGGATTACAAAATAGAATACTAGCTGAAAGTGTCAGATTCATCCCCAGAGATTTATTAACCAAAATAGTTAGAACTACCCAGGAAGTAAAAGAATAACTATCATCCTAGAGAAGTTGGGTATCGGGGAGGATGAGAAGTCCGGTTTCTCTTAGAAACCGGACTTCTGAGTCTAGATAATAGCAATTTTAGTCGGATTATCTTTGATATTATTTTCTAACTTAAACGAATTAAAAAATTGCATAGCATCTCCAGACTTAGAGTTGGAAACATCAAGCACATACAGTCTTTTTCCAACAAAATAAACGAATACTCGCAATTATTTCTTGATTTTCATTTTGATATTCTGCTTCGATACCCGAATATTTACCTAATTGAATATTTTGCTGTTTCAATAACTTGACTTCATTTCCTAAAAATTCTTTTAAGAAATTATCATAAACTTCGCTCAACGGTAACTTATTTAAATCTACTTTATAATCAATATAACCAACTATATAAGAACTTTTTTTAGTATCGGCATAGTAAATATTAATAGAATAATCTTCACTTTGCGAATTCAAATTTGTTACAGATGTATCAGGTACAAAAATGGAAAAATTACCTTCATTAGAATAAAACTTTTTCCATCCGGAAGTTGCGATGGCGGAAATACCGGAATCAACTTCCGTCAACAACGAGAAAATCTCTGCTTGTACTGGTGTTGTAAATAATTGCTTAGGAGAAAGGGCAATTGTTGCGTCAACTTTTGGAATATACGTCATTGCTCCTAATCCAAATATGACAACCTGTACCGATAATATATTCATTTTTATCTCGAATGGTTGAGTACAAATCTTAATACAGTCAAAACCAATTCAAATCACTACAATTATTTAAACTTACCTGTAGAATTTTTTTTAATATCAGTATGTCTAAAATTTATACAAAAACATTTAATAATTTAAGTGTTTATTCTAGTCTTTAGTAATTACTACTTTCTTACTCTAAAATTACCTTTCAACTGTAGGGTGCGGTTGCTCTCTCTATATCTTTGCTCTGCGTTACAACAAAATTCCCGAAATATTAATCAATCCAACCTTCTTCTCTAGCTCGAATATGAGTTATAACTCGGAGATTTTTTCCTTGATGTTTTAGTTCTTCAACATTAATATTTAAAACTTCCTGTAGTTTATACCAATAGTGACGTACCATCCGCTCAGACACACAGATATGTGCAGCAATTGCTTTATCTTGTAATCCTTCTTCAAATGCTAGATTAAGCAGCCTTAACCATTCTGGTTTTAACTCTAATTCAGAATTAATTCCTTTAATATCCTTTGTATGAGTCAATCTCTGTAAAGCCCAATTTACTCTATCTAATGTTTCCTGAGATGAAAGCGATTTATCAGCAACTACAAATCCCGATGGATGAAGATCAATTTCTGATTTTATCCTTACTAAAGTATTATTATAGCTACTTTGCACGAGAATATTAATTTCAGGATAGTTAATTAATAACTTCTTAAGTAGTTGTATCCCATAATTAATTCGGGCTGCTTCTCCAACATTTTGTGCAACGCAAATATCTGTAATCACTAATTCTGGTTGAAACATCGCAACTTGATGTAAAGCACTTTCTACAGTTGTAGCAGTATTAATTACAGCATCTGGATAACAAGAATGTAATAACTTGATTGTGCCACTCAGAAATATCTCGTAACTATCAATTAACAGTATTTTAGGCGACATTATTTACATCCTCTTTTAGACTCTGTTTACTTTACACTATAACTCCGTAAAAACGCGGTGACTAGCTATATAAAACACATTTTGTCTTTAATTTCAGAAAAACTCTTAAAAACTCCTTTAATTTCCTCTAAACTCAAAAACGCGGAGAAAAGTTTAAACTCTTCCCCGCGTAATTATTTATGCTTTATCTTATTTGATTGTTGGAACACACTAATAGCCTTGCTCTTGAAAGTCCATTTAGAAACGATAGCCGAGTCCAATGCTGAAATTTGGATCGACATTATCATCTAAAGGAGCATTTAAATCACCGAAAACCACTACATTTTTGACAATTTCTGTTTCTGCACCAGCATTTAAAAAGGCTGTAGAATCACCTTCACCGAAAACCAAACCAGCACCAGCGTAAGCATTTGCTTTCTTACCGATAGGTAAATCATAAGTAACTGCTGGTGCAAATTGAGTAACAGTATCATCACTAACATCTATTATGCTTACACTACCTCTCACGGAGATTGGTAACTGACGGATGTCATATCGTCCGTAAATCTCAAGCCCAGTTACTCCATTTCCAGTTTGGAAACTACCACCAACGTAGCTACCTTCCAAACCTTTTTGAGATTGAGCGTTTGCAGACAATGTAGAAACCAAACTCAAAGCACAAGCAATTGCGGATACAGCAGACACTTTTACAGCAGACTTGAGAAATTGTCGCATAATATTGCTCAGGTATAAATACTAACTACAATGAAAAGTTATTCGGAATAAAAAATATTTAGGTAATATATTTTCCTTAAATGTTTTACTCCGAGTGTTTAGAATATTAACTCAGTAGTTTAAATAATACGAGTATATAAACTAACTTATAGTAAATTTCTTTTTAACTCTGAATAACTCCCATTAATACTTAGGTAAAATCTCTGCCGTTTGTGTATAAATATGTATTTAATTAGCCCACAGAGGTGGGCTTTGCTTGTATAGCCCCAGGATGACTGTCTGAGGGTATAGGTAAATCCTACATATGGTAAAGACGTGAAGATAAACATTTCTTATGGTTTATATTCACGTCCAAATAGTGATTAAATTCTTAAAGCTACCTGCCCTCATCTCTGAATATACTTGATTAGTTACAGCTTACAAGCGATAACCAAGTCCAACTTTGAACAGACTACCACCCTCAGCAAAGGTTCCATCACCATAAATAGTAAACTTTTTACCTAATCCTGTTTCAGCACCAGCTTGTAACACTCCCTCACTCCCTAAATAATCACCACTTGAAGTACTAACAGTCGCATAACCAGCACCTAAGTAAATATTAGTATTTTTAGCTACAGGTAAATCATAAGTTACCGTGGGTATAAACAAGGCACAATCACCATCACAACCACCATATAATGAGCCACGCAAAGAAACTTTAGCTCTTGGGAAAGAAATACGTCCGTTCAAACCAACACCAGAACTAGCATCGTTGAATCCTAAACCAACACCAATATAGCCTTCAGGCATTCCTTTCGGTTGAGCGTTAGCAGAAGTTGCTCCCATAAAAGCCAAAGCACAAGCAATTACAGATGCAGCGGAAACTTTAGCAGCAGACTTAATCAAGCGTTGCATAATTACCTCTGTAAAATTATGAAAGTTGTTGTCAATTTTTTTTCGGAGTCAAAGAAGCTATGTTATCCTTTGTTATTCTCGGAAGTTCTCCTTTTGCCTCTCCTTGACTTACATCTTAGCTCCGTACTATTTCGGATACAAGTCTGTAAAATTACAAATCTCAGAAAAACTCTGAATTAAGTATAAATATCAGTCTCCCCTGATGACAAAAGAAACAGCACTAAGCCAAAAGATATTTGTTCTCATGACTTAGTGCTATTTACACTATTACCCCCTATTGGTCTGGTTAAGAAGTCGGGTTTTTAGTGAAAATATCTGTTAGAAAAGACAATAATCGTAAAAACCCGACTTCTATTCAAGTAAATTGGTAGTGGATGAATTATGCAAAAATAAAGTCGCTAGTAGTATTAAAGCTAGCATTTACAGATGCAATAATATCGTCAATTCCACTAAATACTCCATCACCATTATCTAAGGCAATAAAGTTTGTTGAGCCTAGATTGAAGAAGGAATACTCACTCAGGCTACCAGTCAGTTGAATTTTATCTTCACCGGATACAAAGTCTTCTATGCTTACAATGTCACCAAAACCAGCATCGCTATAGAAAACATTACCGTTTTCTCCTAAGACAAATATATCTTTTCCGGCTCCTCCTGTTAAGATGTCTTGTCCGTCAACACCATTGATAATATTATCTTCAGCGTTTCCGGTAATCTTGTCATTTTGAGCAGTACCAGTGACATTCACAAAGTTAACAACGGTACGATTGAGACTACCGACTCCAGGAATGTTATTCACCTGTAAACTTTGTGCAGATAAATCCACATTGATAGAAACTGGGCTTCCTGCACTCGAAGCATCAATGGTGTTGGAGAAACCTGCATCACCGATAATTGTCTCAACTCTCACAAGTTCATCGGTACCTAAACCACCATCTTTTTCGACAATTCCGGTAGGTAAAAGGGTAATTGCTTGACCTAAACCAGTGTAATCAACAGTATCGTCACCACCGTTGTCACCGTTGATGATGTCATTACCAGCGCTTCCACCAAAGAAGTCGTTACCACCACCACCAATCAGGATATTATCTTCAGCATTGCCGATAATCCTGTCATCTTGACTGGTACCAGTGACATTGACAAAGTTTTTGACAGTGAAAGTTACATCACCCAAACCAGGAATATTTTGAACGGTTAATCTATCTTGTGATAAATCAACATCGAAAGATGTAACTCCACTCGTACCAGTGGAACCATCTATTGTATTAGCCTTTCCGCTTGCACCAACGATAGTTTCGATATTTAAAATCTGGTCTGTACCTAAACTACCTTTCTTAACTACACCAACTGCTTCGAGAGTAATCGCTTCGCTCAGGTGACTGTAATCTGCTGTATCATCACCCTTGCCACCATCTAGAACATCATTACCCTGACTACCTTTAAGAACATCTTTACCCTTGCCACCGTCGAGGGTATCGTTACCCTTTCCACCATCTAAAGTGTCCTTACCTTCTCCACCTCTGAGGATATCATCACCTTTACCACCCTCAAGTAAGTCATTACCTTGACCACCTTCAAGTAGGTCATCACCCTCACCACCGTCTAAGGTATCATTGCCTTGATCACCTTTGAGAATATCTCTACCTTTACCACCCTCAAGAAAGTCATTACCTTGACCACCTTCTATACTGTCATTACCTTTTCCACCTTTGAGGGTATCATTACCACCTTTACCAAAGATAAAATCTGCACCATTGGTACCAATCAAATTATCGCTTTTTGGTCCACCATTAATTATCATAGTTATGTCAATCCTTATAAACTAGGTTGGCTGAACGATTCGCTCGATTTCTCAGGTCTTAGCGAATCGTTTTTTATTTACGGAAATCCGGTATATCTTGGTTATTCAAGTAATGTTGGAAATGCTTGAACTACCATAGAATACAATGTCAAAAAGTAAGATTCCTCAGATATCACACCCAATTACTTGTATTTTGAATCACAAAATCATCGTGAAACTATCACCTATCCCGAACTCAAAATTATGAATTTCCAATAGAAAATAGGTTTTTCAAAAGACTTGCTAACTCCTAAGTTCTATTGTTATTTGCATAATAACCGATAGAAATTAGATACCGATGTATTATCTAGAACCTTCACTATCTCTTTAAACTCCGAATAACTCCGAACACCACGTAAACTAAAAATAAAAAGGTAGAATATATTCAGTTAACATAATTTTGAGCAAAAATGTTCCCAATTGATTTTTTGACTGAAATGGCGCACAAACATGAACTTTCTGAAGATCAAGAGGAAGTTTTTTTGATGCGAATGGGAAATAGTCAAAGCTACGAAGAAATAGCCTCCGAATTAAGTACTTCTCCGGATGCTTGTTTGAAAAGAATGGGTCAAGTTTACAAGAAATTCAATATTAGCGGTAGTAGTAGAGGTAAAGAGAACCGTCTGCGAATTTTCTTGTCAAGCCAGTGGGAGCAATTTAAAGCCAATAAAATAGATAATTACGAAAACTTGCCAGAAAATACACAGCAACCGCAGACTGTGAATTCTAATTTGCTAGAAAGCCAACCATCTCAAATTAAGCAAAACTTACCAGCGCGGGAATATGCAACTTTTGTAGGACGCGATCGTGAAATTATGCGATTAATAGAACTGTTGGATTACGGACATTCTGCTCATTTAATTAGTGTAGATGGGATTGGTGGAGTAGGTAAAACTACTTTAGTAGTAGAAGTAGCTTACCGTTGTTTACAAAAAAATTCACCTAAATATATCTTCAATTTGCCTGACTTTGAAGCGATAATTTTTACCTCCGCCAAACAAAATCATCTGACTTCCATGGGATTTTTACCGCGATTAGTTTATCAGCGGACTTTACGGGATATCTGTCGAGAAATTCACAAAGTTTTAGACTTTTCAGAAATTAATTATATATCTTTGCAAGAACAAATCGAGGTAATTCGTGACAAGCTCTCGCAAACTCAAACTTTATTAATTGTTGACAATTTAGAAACTATTGAAGATAAGCAGGAAGTTTTGTCCTTTCTCTACGACTTACCACCAACAGTTAAAGTAATTATTACTACTCGCGAACAAATATTATTTGTGCCGATTCGTCTGAATTGTCTACCTAAAGAACATGGTTTGCGGTTGATTCAACAAGAAGCCAAAGAAAAAGGAGTTAACTTAACTACTACAGAATCACAGCAACTTTATGAAGCGGTAAGTGGAGTACCAGCAGCGATGATTTACGCTATCGGACAGATGGCATCTGGTTACTTATTTGCCGATGTATTGGTATTAATTAAACATCCTCAAGGCGATATTGCCCGTTTTTGCTTTACCACTTCGGTAAATCCGTTAAAAAATTCACCACCTTATTATTTGTTAATGGCACTGACTCTTTTTGTCAAACCAGTAACCAAAGAAACCATTACTAGTATCGCTTTGGAAAAGCCAGACCCAATTATCATATCTCAAGGGTTAGTAAAGTTGCAGCAACTTTCCTTAATTTATCAACAGCAGGGACGTTATAGTTTAACAGCCTTGACTCGTGAGTATGCTTGGTCGGAATTAGCTGCAAATGCCGAATTTGAGCAACAATTACGAAAGCGTTGGATAAACTGGTACCTTAAATTTTGCGAATCATTTGGGGATAAAGACACGAAAGAATGGCATTTGAGCTATGAATATTTAGAACCCGAATGGGAAAATTTGCAAGCAGTATTGGAATGGTGCATTTCACAAGGTCGATATTCCGAAGTGAAAATTTTATGGGAACGTATTAAAGGATATACTCATATCCGTGGATATTGGGATGAGCGTTTAGAATGGAGTGCTTGGTTGATTGAAGCTGCAAAGCAAGCGGGGGATTTGGTAACAGCTTTAGAAGCAATGTGCGATCGCGCTTGGACTTTAGTGAGAATGCGTCAAATAGCGAACTTAGAAGAAGCCCAAGTATTATTACAAGAAGCTTGGGATTTACGTCAACATCAAACGGTAAATTTTCAGTTAGAGTTGGCTGCAAACATGGTGATTTTACACGTTCATCTTAGACAATTGCAGCAAGCACAAGAATGGTTGACAGTAAAACAACAGCTATTAGAAAAAATTAAACTTAGTGAATCCGAATATGAGGAAGAGCAAGTTCAGATTTTGTATTACCAAGGGCAGATATTTTATCGAGAAAAAAATTATCAGCAAGCCCAAAAAATCTTTGAAGAAGCATTATTGAAAGCACAACAAATAAAATGGCAGAAAGCAACCGCAGCCATTAATAATTGGTTAGCAGATATTGCATTGTTCAATGGTGATTTAGTAGAAGCACGAAGACTATTAGAATTTAGTTTACCAATGGCAGAAAGGCATAAAGATAAGCGGATTATTGCTTTCCATAAAGCAACATTTGCTAAATTAGAAAAAACTTGTGGAAATGAATTTGAAGCTCACAATTTAGCAAAAGAAGCCGCAGAAAGCTTTGAAGGGCTAAAAATGAGTGCAGAAGCCGAAGAAATGTATGCTTTACTTGATAATTGAAAATTGCTGATCACGGATTAAAGGGATTTCACGGATTTAATTACCAATTACCCATTACCAATTACCAATTACCAATTACCCATTACCAATTACCAATTACCAATTGGAATAATTGGTAAATCAGCACAAGCGGCAGGGTTTGTATTAATCGGTAAATCGGCGCAAGCCGCAGCATGAATTGATGTGTTTTCCAAAACTGCTACTCCGAATGTATTTTCAAACAAAGCTTTAGTAGTGTTAAAAGCTTGTTTGTGAGTTTGATTTATTTCTGGATTTGTTTCGTTATCAACCGCAGAACAATGATTTAAGAGATAACCAAATAAATAATCACAATCTTGAATATACTTGAGTAGATTAACTTCCATATGAGCGTGCCAAACTGCATCAATTTCTTGAGTAGGAACCAATCCCGCAGCCGGATAAATTGACTTGAGATACAAGAACAATTTGTAGTGATTAATTACTGCTTGTGTTTTTTCGGCACTCCATTCATGCTTAAACATCAGCTTGTTTTGAATTGCTTGTAAATCTAAGTTATTCACCTTATCAAAAAAAGTGATAATTCTCATTGATTTAATCACTCCAATAAAAGTATGAGAAAAGATGATTTGAACTTAATAATCTCTCCTATTGATTTATCAGGACATTTGCTGAATTTTACGAAAGACTTAAGTATTTTTTAACCTTTTCTCACAAAAAATTATCTATAGTATTTGCAAAACTCAAAATCTATATTATTTTAAATCTTCTTTCAAATTAATTTATTCAAGCGTCTCAAGTAATCAGTTAACAGTTAACAGTAGTCAGGTGCATGGAAGCCGGTTTTATTAGTGTTTACAACTACAGCATATTTCATCTCAGTTATAAGTACTCGTGCAAATAAATTAAACATTTCGTTTAGGGAGGGAAGAGGGAAAAGAGAAGAGGGGAGCCTTATATAACTCACGAGTAATTATATAAATAATTTTGCGTAAGTACTTATAGCTATTCCCTATTGCCTATTGCCTATTGCCTACTCCCTAACCCAACAAAATGTTTAATTAATTTTGCACTGGTACTTATTAAAATTTTCCAGTAAAAAAAATTAAGTTTTTGTTAAAAACAAACTAAATTCATTAAATAGCTAAGAAAAAGCCTTTTATTTAACAGAATTTTTTCATAAATTTGCAGTGGCAGACTGATTAAGTAGTATACATACAAACTACTACAACATCTGACTTTATCTTTTCCCTAGGTATTCGAGCAATCGAAAGAACGTTATTGATGACAACAAGTTGAATAATTCATCTTAGAGATTATATTTCTGTCAACCTTGTTATTTTTTTCAGCTTCTGAGGGAAATGTATTACTAAACGCCTTCTTTTTCAATGAATCACTAAGTAAATTTACTACCATTATTAATTTTATGAACAATAAAATATTCAAAAATTGTTGGAATATTTCTATTTGCATTTCCGCTTTAGGTGCTTTATTGCTTAGTGCTTGTACTTCCGGAGTCGATTCCGACAACCCGAAATCCTACGAAGGGTTTGAAGTCAAATTCTTAGTTGGAAGCGCTTTAAAAGAATTCTGCGAGCAATCCTCTGAACAATTTAACGCTACAAAACCCAAACTAGATAACGGTAAAGCTTTCTATCTGAATTGTGAAGTTAAAGGAAGCGGGGATGTAGTTACACAAGTAACTTCCTTAGCTGAGCAACTCAAATCTGGAACTATTCAACCGGATGATGCTAAATTTCCCACATTAATTTCCGTAGATGGAGAAATTTATCATTCTCAATTACTTTATCAATTTAATCAAATCTTCCCCGGACAAAATTATATTCCTCAAATTACCGATGCACCATTAATTGCAAATAGTCCGATGGTGTTCATGGCACCTGCCGATATTGCCGCAGGATTACGTAAACAAGAGGATTTATATAAAACATTGGTAACAGCAAAAATTCATAAAGAGATTGATTCGACGAGTCCCCAATTACCTATTAATTATGTTCATACAGCACCAACTCGCTCTAATTCCGGGTTGCAAACACTGATAGCACAATTTACCAGTATATCAGGAAAAAGACCGGAACAATTGACAGCAGCAGACGTGCAAAAATACCAACTTCAAATTCAGAGTATTCAAAGTAAAGTCACTCGTTACGGAGTTTCTACCAATGCCTTGGCTAGTGACATGGTGAAAAACGGTCCATTTTGGGCTTCTATCGGTTCCGTTTATGAATCATCAGTAATTCAAGCCAATTCAAATTTACAACCTGGTCAAACTCGTTTTGAGGCGATTTATCCGAAAGCGACATTTACATCAAATATGCGGGCAATTTTACCTAGTGCAACTTGGGTAAATGCAGATGAAAAAGCCGCTGCCCAAAAAATTATTGAATATTTAAAGACTCCTCAAATTCAAAAAATTGCCACAGAATTAGGATTAAGACCAGGTGTACCCGGAGTAGAATTAGGTGCCAAATTTACTCCAGAATTTGGTGTTCAAGCAGATGTAAAATATGATTCCTTGCGTCCTCCGCAACCAGAAGTAGTTGCAGCGATGCTCAAATCTTGGCAAGAGTTTGCCAAGAAGCCTTCACAAGTCGTTGTAGTTGTAGATTCTTCGGGTTCAATGTCAGGTAATAAATTACCATCTGTACAAAATACCTTACGTAATTATATACAAAGTTTGGGACCAAAAGAAGAAATAGCACTAATTGACTTTGATGATCAAATAGGCACCCCAATCAAAGTTAATGGTACTCCAGAAGGACAAGCCAAAGGAATGGAATTTATCGGTAGCTTAAGGGCTGATGGTGGAACCCGGTTATTTGATTCAGCATTAGAAGCACGTAATTGGTTACAGAAAAATCTTCGTAAAGATGCAATTAACGCTGTAGTTCTACTCACAGATGGTGATGATTCTGGTTCCAATATTAATCTTGAAAAACTACGTCAAGAATTGGAAAAAAGTAATTTTAACAGCGATAAACGTATAGCCTTTTTCACAGTAGGTTACGGAAAAGAAGGAGAATTTAACCCCGAAGTACTCAAACAAATAGCCGAACTCAATGGAGGTTATTACCGTAAAGGAGATCCCGAAACTATTTCTACATTAATGGCAGATTTACAAGTTGAATTTTAAAAAAAAGTTAGTGGTTAGTGGTTAGTGGTTAGTTGCTACTTGGTTAAAAGTCTATATGTGTAACAACTCCTAACTCCTAACTCCTAACTCCTAACTCCTAACTCCTAACTCCTAACTCCTAACTCCTAACTCCTAACTCCTAACTATTAATTATGAAACTCGCAAACCCTCTTTATTATCCGATTGCAGTATTAGCTGGTGGTGTTGTTCTTGTCGCTGGTGTTCGCTTGGTTGGATTACCTAATTTTATTATTTTACCTGCATCCGTAGTAGTGGCTACAGGTGGTGCTGCTGCAATGAAATCGAGAGAACCTGATGCTCAGAAAATTGCTCAGCAACTGATACAAAGAGAATTAAAATTACTACAAACCTCCGCTAAAAACTTAGCAGAAAAAGCCGAAACATTACGTCAAGAAGCCAATCAATTATTAAGTCGCGGCACTTTTGAAATGAATTTATTAGTAGCTGTACAAGAAGCTTGTCAAAGAGCCATTGAACTACCAATAAAAATTGAAGAATTAGGTAGAAGAATTCACGGAGCTAACTCTTTACTATCAGTCAACGACTTACAACAGCAATTACAAGAAGTAGAAAATAAACGTGCTTCATCTTCCGGTATTGCACGTCAACATTTAGACCAACTTACCAACAGTTTACAACGTAATATTCAACTAGCAAAAGAAGGACAAAATGCTCGTACCGCACAAATTACTAGTCTCTATACCTTAATTCAAGATTCTGCTGGAGTATTGCAACAAATCCAAAATAAATTGCGTACTGCCGACCTAACAGATTACCAGGAAATTAACGAGTTACAAGCATCCACCGATGAACTTACTAGTCTACAAGATAACTTTGCTTTTCTGGTTAGGAAATAACTGATTGTACTAAATTCTCCATAGGAACCTAAATATAAAAAGACATTGCACTGCAACATCTCTACAATATTTACTCTACTCAATCAAAAATCAAAACCTCTGCGTACTCTGCGTCTCTGCGGTTATTTAAAAATGAAAAAACCTAACTCCAAACCCACAAATCGCGTCTTGACTTCTGCTGGTATTATCATGGCAGCATTAGGTTTAGCTTACATTCCCATTCCCGGATTACAACAAACAGTTGTCATCGTCACCGGCACAGAATTACAAGCACCACTAGAACAATTAGAAGCTAAATTTGAACAAGAAAATCCCAATATTAAAATAGAACTTAAATTTCAAGGTTCTCAAGATATCGTTAGTAAATTTATCGACCAAAAAAACGACTTTAAACCCACAGTTTTAATTCCAGCTTCCGGGGAATTAATTGATGAATTAAGCCAGCGTTATCAAGCACAAAATAATAGCGAACCCTTTTATAATCAACCCCAACCTATTGCAAAAACCTTACTTGTAGCTATCGCGTGGTCAGAAAGAGGTAACGTTCTGTTTCCCAACAATACCTTTTCTTGGCAGCGAGTAGAACAAGCAATGCAAGCAAATAATTGGGAAGCCGTGGGAGGTCAAAAAAATTGGGGTAGCTTCGATTTTGTACTTACAGATCCGACTCGTTCTAATAGCGGTCAAGGTACCTTAAGTTTGTGGGCAATGTCAAAATTGAATGCTAACAATACCAATAATATTGATTACAATAATCCTGCTATTTCATCACTATTTAGTACAATTAAAAAATCAGTTTATCAACCACCCCGTTCTACCGATATTCTTCTGCAAGAGTTTATTAGTCGCGGTCCCAATGACGCTGATGTCGCAACAGTATACGAAAGTATTGCTCTTTATCGCTGGCAGCAATCCGGTAAAAATCAAGGTAAACCCTATCAAATTTACTACTTAAATCCCACAGTAGAAACAGTAGCAACTGCTGCAATCGTTCGGCAAAATGTTGATAGTGGAACTGCAAACGCAGCGCAAAAATTTGTTGATTTTCTAACTCAAACAGAACAACAAAAAATATTCGTACAGTACGGTTTTCGACCTACAAATAATAACATTAATTTGCAATCAGTTCCTAATAGTCCTTGGAATCAAAACATTCCCGGAGCGCAAATTAATCCATCAGTAAAAACATTACCAGCACCAAATCAAAAAGAAATTGGAGAAATTAAGCGGTTATGGCAAAGAGTCAATTAATTTTGGATACATTCGCTTTGCTCAGTACAAGCTTTAGATTTTGCGGAAAGTTGGGGGTGTAGATATTCTTCCCTCCAAACTTTCCTGCACCAGATTTTGGATTTATTTCTAAGGTGCGTTATTGCCGAGCGGGTAACGCATCTTAATTATCCCACGCTGCATTACAGCAATCTTAATTTTTAACCGTAATAAAGGGAGTAGGGAGTAGGGTGTAGGCAATAATAACTAATTATTTGCACTTGATATAATTCCTAACTCCTAACCCTTAACTTATAACTACACTCCAACTGGAGTTTTCACAACCTTCTTTACAGTTGTCGCAAGCATTTTCATTTTTGCGGGTGTCGCTAAAGTCAAACCACGACGTACAGGTTTAACCGGACGTTTATCAATTCTTGATACTTCATATTGTGATAAAATTTGTGCTAATACCAACTTCATTTCATACATTGCGAATGCTGATCCGATACAGCGACGATTTCCACCACCAAAGGGGAAAAATTCGTAAGGGCTAAATTGTCTTTCTAAAAATCTTTCTGGTTTAAACTGCTTAGATTGCGGGTAAACTTCTTCCCGATGGTGTGCTAAATAAATAGCGGGAATTATCCAGGTATCTTTCGGTAATTTATAACCGCCTATTTCAATCGGATTTACTACAATTCTCGGAAAAGCATTCATAGCAATGGGATAGATACGGAGAGTCTCTTGACAAACTGCTGTCAAATAAGGCAACTTCGCAACTAAATCTGGTTCCGGATTCTCACCTAAATCATTTAATTCTTTGAGTAATTTTTCTCGTACTTCGGGTAAATAATCAACCCAGTAAAAAGCCCAGGACAATGCAGAAGCGGTAGTTTCATGTCCCGCAAATAGCAGCGTCATCAATTCATCGCGTAATTCTTCATTTGACATCGCTCCACCATCTTCATAACGTGCAGACATCATCAAACTCAAGATATCTTCGCGATTTTTATCCGATTCGGCGCGACGTTCTTCAATCAAATCATAAATCAAATCATCAATTGAAGAGCGTAAATGCAAAACTCTACCCCAGGGACTCCAATTACCCCAATCCTTTTGTAAAAAGCTAAAAAACAAACTAGCAGATAACAAAGGGGAACTAATAAAATCCAGCAAGGAAGAAATTCGTAGACGAAGCTCCTCTAAACGCTTTCCTTCATCTAAACCAAATACAGCTCGTAAAATCACGCTTAAGGTAATTTCCTGCATTGATTCCCGAATATTGAACAGTTTAGCAGTCCCCCATTCATTGCTTACCCGCTCAGCGATTTCGCAGATAGTCACACCATAAGTCCGCATCCTATCACCGTGAAAAGGAGGACTCAATAACTTGCGCTGACGTTGATGGCGATCGCCATTTAGTAAAATTAAAGAATTATCCCCAACCAGAAATTTTAGTATAGAGTTTCCCCCAGTTTTTAAACAATTAGCATTTGCTGTAAAAATCTGTTCTAGTGCTTCGGGTTGGCTGAAATAAACGGTATTATTACCATCTTTAGTCGGAAGACTAAAACTATCACCGTAAGCTTGAGCAAAATCCTCCAGGTATTGCAAAGGTTGAAACACAAACTTCATCCGTCTGAGAAATATCGGCATTTCCGAGCTTGGAGGCAGATTATAACTCGATGTCATCATAAATTCTTAGCGGTTTTCGACACGTTAATTTATATTCTGACGAAAAAATCTCAACTTGACTCGATAGGGAATAGGGAGGAGTTAGTAGATAGTGGTTAGTAGTTAATTATCCTCAACCATCAACTGTCAACTGTTAAAAAATAAATATCAAGCAAATAACTGCATTTTATTCTTAACTCATTAATATTACTGATAGTAAATAAAAAGTTTAAATCAAAAATTTAAATCAAAATTTGACAGAATTCTCTGTTTTTATCATCAAATTTAAATACTTAATTGTATTTTTAAGTACTTGTAAAATATTGAAACTATATTATTAAATTCACTGATACAAGTAGGTAGGCGTAATTAAATATAAGATAAAACCTCACCCTGCCGTACTGCTCCCTCTCCGTATATTAGGAGAGGGATTGAGGGTGAGGTTTTATATTTAATTTGACCCACTTACTTATAACAAAAAAGTCCACTAAAATATCAAAAATAGTTCCAAATAGCAAGGGAAAAATCCGTATTTTTGGAGTGGTGTGGCAACTTTTTAAACTGTACTAAGGGCTAACAAATCGGTGTTGATTCACTGTAGGGTAATCGTACATACCCTTAGTTACAAAGTAAAAAAAGTAAAACAAGGAGTTAGTTATTCAGAGTTATCTACCGATAAAAGTTCATTTAAATGGAGTGAGAAATGGCTACTAAAATCAACCAGTTCGATAATAGTAATCTTCAAAGCCAAAATTCCATCTCGTCGGTACCAAGCAAACCTCTACCTCAGTCTCCCACAAATAATTTAGACGTTTCCGCTGCTACCTATTTGGGTGGGAAAGAAGATGATTTTACCAATGCGGTAGATATTTCTCTTGATGGTAATTTCGTTATTGTGGGAGGTTCCTTAAAAAGCTCCAACCTGGGAGGGAAAGAAACTAAACTCCTAGGTGGTGGAGACGGAACAATTGTCCGTTACGACTCTCGAACTAATCAAGCCGTTGCTACAACTCGTTTACCAGGAAAAGTACTGGATTTAGAAGTTTCCAAGAATGGTGATATCGCTGTCGCTTATCAGGGTGGAATGGCTGTATTAAATGCTGATGCGACAAAAGTCAAATGGAGCAAATCTCTGAGCAATGTTTCTCGGATAGCGATTTCCGATGGAGGTAAAGTCGGTGTTGTCAGAGATATCCAAGGTGCAGACAGAGCTTATCTATTCGACGGTAAAGGGCAGCAACTCAAAGAATGGAGTACTAACAGCAGCAAACGCCAGTTTAATGATATAGCTGTTACCGACCAAAATGGAGGTATGGTAATTGCGACAGGATTCGAGCAAAAAACCAAGATTTTACAAGTTGCGTTTACTCAAGCATGGTCATACAAAGGAGATAATCTCTGGAAAAACTATGACTTTGACAATAAAGACATTTATAAAGAAAAATTGATGGCTGATACACGAGGACAGCGTGTAGCTATCGGACGTGATGGACAGCTATATTCTTCATACTACGTCAATGGTGGTACTGGTTTTTCCATTTTCTATCGCGATCCTTTGGATTTATCAGAGAAACTGACCAAGGATAGAAAAATCGAAACAGATAAATATAACAGTCCTACCAACGTCGGTTCAGTAAAAATGACTTGGTACGGTCGTTACGACCTCAAACTGGTGATTTAATTAAAGGTCAATCTTTATTAAGTCGTCTCAACAACGGTAAAGGTAACTCAGTCGATGTAAATTCAATTACAGCCACAGAAGACGGTACCGTAATTTTAGCTGGAAGTGCAGGAGCTAGGATTGCCAATCGAGACAAACAGACTATTGAAGGAAAACCAGTAAGTGATTATGCTGGTTCTGAGGGATACATTGCAACAATTAGTCCAGATTTACAAAAAAGACTTTCATGGACACCAATCACAGATAGTGATGGGGCTGTAGCAGCTGTTCGCAAGGGTAAAACAGCAGTTGTGACAACCACTGACTTTAAAGGAGGTCAAATTACTCATAATGCTATCCAAGATAAAGCCGGTGGTAAAAATGACGGTTATCTGTTGGTAATTGGTGGAAATGATGCACCTCCGAAGACAACATCACCCACCCCGCAAAATAGTCCTTTAACCCCTCAACAAAATCAAATTCCCCTATCTGGAGATGATACTAATAATGGGACTGTTGATACATCTTCAGACTTAGAGAATACTCCCGATTTCCTTAATATTTCCATCAATGGAGTAACTCAAAGTGAAAAAGTTTTATCCTACGGTGGTGCAAGTCAAAACCCAAACTTAATTGCAACTATTAGCAACAAGAATGAATTGCAATTAGAAAAAAACGGTTGGAGACGTTTGGATATTACTGGGTATGAAATCACTGAGAATACTTTACTCAAATTTGAATTTGCCGGTAATGGTAAAGCTGAAATTCAGGGTATTGGCTTCGATAATGATAATATTATTAGTTCCCAATCGGATAGTGGAAATTTCTTCCAAATTGATGGTAGCCAAAGCTGGGGTATCGACGACTTAGACGACTATGTTGTTGGTTCCGATAACGGATTCACACAATATTCCATTGCTGTAGGAGATTTCTTTACTGGTCAATTTGACTTCTTAACTATCGCTAACGACCATGATGTAGCAAATCCAACAGCGGTTGGACAATTCAAAAATATTGAACTCGTTGGCTAACTGATTGGAATACACCTAAATTAAAAACCGGGTTTCTAAAGGAAAAATCAAGTTTTTGAAACTTAGATTTTGCAAGAAACCCGGTTTTTTTGGTATTTTTAAGAATTGATAAAGGTTTAAAGAACAATTCAAATTACTAGATCCTAACTCCCGTGCAGACGTAGCATTGCTACGTCTCTACAAAACTAATTCCTAATTCCTAACTCCTAACTTTTAACTTTTCAGATTTTGGATTAGATTCTAAGATGCAAAATCTAAAATCTAAAATCCAAAATCTAAAATTGTTAAGCTTTTCGTGAGTAGTATTCAACTACTAACAGTTCATTAACGCTCAAAGCAATCCATTCCCGTTCGCAAACACCATTGACTTTTCCAACCATTGTGTTTTTATCAAACTCTAAATGGCTGGGAAGGTTTGCTAAACCAGGATATTGCAAATTGGTTTCCACCAACTGGCGAGAATTGTCTTTATTTCTAACGCTAATTACTTCTCCAGGACGACACTGGTAGCTAGCAATGTTTACTTCACGACCGTTGACGGTAACGTGTCCGTGATTCACCAATTGACGCGCTGCGGGGATGGTAGGAGCCATTCCCAAACGGAAAACAGTGTTATCCAAACGCATTTCAAGCAACTGTAACAAAACTTGTCCGGTAGAACCAGTGACTCGTCTTGCTTTGCGGACGTAACGTACCAATTGTTTTTCAGTTAAACCGTAATTGAACTTAAGCTTTTGCTTTTCCTCCAACCGTACAGCATACTCAGAACGCTTTTTACGGTTTTGACCGTGCTGTCCAGGGGGATAAGCACGTCTAGCGCTTTTACGAGTTAATCCTGGTAATTCACCAAGGCGACGTGTAATTCTTAGTCTAGGTCCTCTGTATCGGGACATTATCGCTTCCTCGATCTAATCCTTTTAATTTTACTCACAGACATATCATTATAGAGGTGGAACGAAGAATAGGGAATGGGTAGGCTGCTGCATCGGACGGTTTCTATCAGAGTAGGTTAAGTAGGGCAAACTTTTCACCGGAAGTCTTCTCGGAGAATCACGAAACAATTAAACAAAGCAATTTTAATTTAAAAAAATAATCAAATAATTAAAATAATCAAAATCAAATAATTAAAATAATCAAAAATTTATGAAGAAATCATAATTTATTTATCAGCGAGTTTCAACACATCAAAATTGAAATTCCTCAATTACAATTAAAGCTAGTCTTCGCAAGAAGGTGCAGAGATTATTACACTACATTCGGTGTATTCTGCTAAATATTGCTGTAGTAATGCAAATTGAGGTTGATTAAGGCTATAGTAAATCCAACGTCCTTCTTGACGAGCGCAAACTAAATTCGCGTCTTTAAGGGTTTTGAGATGAAAAGACAGCTTTGATTGGCTGACGTTTAAAATATTGCACAAATCACAAACACAGATTTCACGATTTCGCAGCAATTGCAATACTTTAATCCGCAATGGTTCGGATAAAGCTTGAAAACCGAAAATAATCGTATCTGGAATAGTAGCAGGAGATTGCATCAACTTAACTTACAAGTGAATTTAGAATCAGTCATATCTATTTTGAACTAAAAACTACAGGCTGAGAGTGATAATTAATACCTGCTTGCTCAAATCTATGTAAAGCTTCGCCTAATCGTTGAGTATCCGCAATTAAACTGATACGAACGTAATTTTCACCACCAATACCAAAGGCATTACCAGGAGTCACCACTACACCTGTTTGCTGTAATAACAGTAAAGCAAAATCGGTGGAATTCATACCTTCAGGAGATGGAACCCATAAATACATTGTAGCTTTCGTTTTGGGAATATTCCAACCTAAATCGGTCAAACCTTGGATCATGTTGTCGCGACGGCTAGAATAGCGTTGTTGGACTTGCTGCAAATAACTATCTGGCAATTGTAAAGCAGTTTGAGCCGCTACTTGTAATGCGGAAAAAATCCCATAATCTAAGTTTGTTTTCAGCGTTCGTAAACCTTGGATGACGTGACGGTTGCCGACTACAAAACCCACGCGCCAACCTGCCATATTATAAGTTTTAGACATGGTATGAAATTCTACACCAATATCTTTTGCGCCGGGAATTTCTAACAAACTTGTGGGTTGATAGCCATCAAATGCTAACTCCGCATAACACAAATCGTGTACCAGCAGAATTTGGTATTTTTGAGCAAAAGCAACTATTTCTTCAAAAAATTCGCGGGGTGCAGTAGCGGCAGTGGGATTATTAGGATAATTAAAATAAAGTATCTTTGCTCGTTCTGCAACAGTATCAGGTATTGCACTTAAGTCAATTAACCAGTCATTTTCTGGTTTTAATATCAAATTGTAGATTTCACCACCAGCAATTAAAGGACCACGAAAATGAACGGGATAGGATGGAGAAGGAACCAAAACCACATCACCAGGATTAACATAAGCTAAGGCTAAATGTCCTAACCCTTCCTTGGAGCCAAGTAGTGGTAGAGCTTCGCTATCGGGGTCTAAATTTACTCCATAGCGACGGTGATACCAACTAGTAATAGCTTTGCGGAAATTAGCTGTTCCTTCAAAAGGAGGATAACCGTGATTTTGGGGATTCTTTAAAGCTTCAATCGCAGCATCAATTACAGCTTGTGGTGTTGCTCCATCGGGGTTTCCCATGCCCAAATCGATCAAATCCAAACCTTGCTCGCGGGCTTTGGTTTTCAATTCATCCAAGCGAGCAAATGGATAAGCGGGTAGCTTTTGTATACGTTGGGCTGGGATTATCCAGTCTAAATTCATTTTCCGATTTCACTATTAATAGTTATATTTACTGAAGTCACCACATTTATCTGGCGCTTTATTACCCCGACGACACAATCAAAACCCACCGTCGCGGGTTTAAAATCGGCTGCATTGAGAAGAGTAAATTTTATCGTTCACCAGATAATTATTTTACGCTTTCTTATCACTTTTACAACCAGAAAACTTTTTACCTTGATTTACCCCATTCGTTAAGTTCGATGACAAACCACTTGTTTCTCCTGGTGCTGTAGTGGAAACCATTGCTGCCATTAATTGTTCGAGAGCAACTTTAAACGGCAATCTGTGAATATCCGAATCCGGTTGTAAAGCAAATTCGGCTGCACTTTGCAACTTTTTTAGAGTTATATTACCCAAGCCCAAATCATCGAGCTTTTGGGGTAATCCGATTTCCCCATAGAATTTCAATAATTGCCCTCTTGCAGCCGCAGCTAATTGATTTCCTTGAAGCATTTCTTCCAAACGCAACTGCACCAAAATACCGTAAGCAACTTTTTCACCATGAATGCTACCACGTCCACAAACATGAGTTAAACCATTATGGACTGCATGAGCTGCAACAGTACGACATTGTGCGCCGCCGATGCCACCGATGACTCCAGCCAGTAAAACTGTTGCGTCTACAACTTCTCGCCAAACTTCGCTTCCAGGGGATTGCAAAGCAGTCAGCGATTTTTGTAATAAAATATCACGTAAAACTCTAGCTTGTTGAACCGCTGCAATAATCAGAGTTTGTTCCGAATCTCCGCTACTTACCGATGCTTCATACCATTTGGCTATCGCGTCACCAATTCCCGCTACCAAAGTATTTTGCGGTGCAGTTTGAATCAAATTGTAATCTAGTATTAATAAATCGGGACATTTATCCAAAGCCACGTCATATAAAAACGCTCCTTGCTCAGAATATACGTTAGAAAGTGCAGTCCAAGCCGCACAAGTAGCCGCACTAGTCGGGATTGTCACCACTGGTATTTGCAACTGATGTGCTACGAGTTTGGCAGTATCCAAGGCTTTACCACCACCGACACCGATAATTACATCAGCTTGATGCTCTTGGGCTTTACTTCTTAAAACCGCCAAACTGCTTTCACTGCAATCAGGAGTATAACAAGCTTTCTCAACATTTAATTCCTGAGATTCCCACAATTGCAGATAATTTTGAAAAATACTCAAAGTGCGATCGCCACCTATTACTAAGGGACGATTTCCCAAACCAGATATATCATCTACTGCTTGATCGAGGATTTGGCTACCACGAATTACCTTAGTTGGGGCTACTGCGAGAGTTAATGACAAAGTTTTTTTTGATTGATTAAGCATATAACTAATTAATTAAATTAACATTTAATATAATATTCTGTTTGATTCCGTAGCTTGCAGACTGTAGCCGAAGCAATCCGAAGCATTTCTCGTTCCCAGGCTGAAAAACTTCATAAAAACGCCAACCCTTGCCTCTATACTACATTTTCAATTTCATACCACGATTCAGCAACGCCGAATTATTCTAACTGGTGTATTCCGGTGAATTAACTCATAAATAACTCACCGGATTAATATTCTACCGAAAATAATCACAATTGTAGCGACAAGTACAAATGATCATTTTATGTACTATTATTCACACTACTGCGTATCCGTGATTACATTGTAAGCCCCAAAAGCCTCTGTATATATCAAAGATCAACAATTAATTCATAAAATACCAAAGATTGATCCATTACCATAGAGATATCAATTCCACAAGTAATAGCACTTACATCATGGTAGTTGTGTAAACACTTTTAAAGAAAAGAATAATTCGGTTGAATTTCAACGATAGAACTATAAATCAGTTATCAGTTATCACGGTTAACTAATAATCGATGACTCTTGAATAATTTAGGGAATAACATGGAACCATTAGATCATAAATTTCAACAACCAGAAAAAGATGGTGAGTTTAAAGCTTCCCAGCAGAGAACTTTTTCTATAGAAGAACAGACTCTAAATGGCGATCGCGCACAAAAAATCAATACAAACGAACCAGCACAGATGCCAGAATTAAGAAAAGGTAGCCGTGGTGAAATGGTAATGAAAGCACAGCGTATCTTAAAAAGAAGTTCTGACTATGTTGGATATGTAGACGGTGATTTCGGTCCTTTTATGGAAGCAGCAGTACAAAGCTTCCAGCGTCGCAGTAAAGTACAAATCACTGGAATAATTGATAATGATACTTGGAATGCTCTAAATCAAGTTCATTAAAAAATTGGTAATGGGTAATTGGTAATGGGTAATTGGTAATGGGTAATGGGTAATGGGGTAATAATTAATAAGTAATAACTAATAACTTCTTACTCCTAACTCCTAGCTCCGGTACAGACGTAGCATTGCTACGTCTCTACAACTCCTAACTCTCAATCCAAAATCTAAAATCTAAAATCCCAAATTATTTAACCGTCGGAGGTTGGTAACTGAGCAAAATTATCTTTGTAAATATCAATTTGCATTTCGTTGTCGTCACGAGTCGAAAGGGAGCGCTTGATTTGTCCTAAATACAGTGGTACGGAAATTCCTGGTTCCGGATGTATTATAGTGCGAGCGCGGACTGTTAACTCATTTTCTTGTCTGGTACCCAATCTACCATAAGAAAATAAATCGCTGGCAGCTTGACGTAAAGTTGCATCTAATTCTAAAGGAGTAATTTGGGGTGAGGTAGCAATTACAGCTTGCGATGAACCGTTATCAAAAACTAATTTATAGCGAATTGCACCCGGAATCACTGTTCGGGTTAAAGGTGTGAGGGAAAGAGGAAAAAAGCCTCCCGTTAATACTAATAAAAATCCCGTAGCACCTGCTAATCGGAATCGGATACCCCATTTAAAAATAAAACCCACGAGTGTAATTAAAGCAAATATCAATGTGGCAATACCTGACCATTGAGTGTACCGTGCAAAATCATCTGTTGAGAACATAATGGTTAAGTGCCTATTCGTTGATTTTTTTATCAATAATACAGCATCGTAAAGGTTAAAGGTTGAAGGTTAAAGGTTAAAGGTCTATCGTTTGTTTCTTCCTTATTGCTACTCGGTTTACAACCGTAGAGGGAAGGGAATGCAGCCTAAGTGTACTAAACTCAACCCAGAAGTACTATGTGATTAATTTTAGGTTGTAATCAAGAGGATTATTTATGAAAGGGATAAGCGGAAAAAACGTTTTAGTCACGGGTGCAACTTCGGGAATAGGTCAATCAATCGCTGTCAGATTTGCGGCTGAAGGTGCGAATGTGGCAATTAATTATCGAAAAAGCCCTGAAGATGCCGAACATACCGAAAAATTGATTTACGAAGCTTGTACTCAAGCACGTTGTGGTTGTGGAGGTAGAGAAATATTGGTACAGGCTGATGTATCAAAAGAAGATGATATTTTAGAAATGTTTGCCGAAATTAAAAAAGAATTCGGTGGTTTAGATATTTTAATTAATAATGCGGGAATTCAAATACCTGGTGCAGCCCACGAAATTGAATTTAAAGAATTTGAAAAAGTAATCGATGTTAATTTAAAGGGTGCTTATTTATGCGCTCGTGAAGCAATTAAATTGTTTCTTAATCAAGATAGTGGCGGAATAATTATCAATGTTTCTAGTGTTCATCAAATTATACCTAGACCTGAATATATTAGTTATTCAATTAGTAAAGGTGGGATGCGAAATCTCACAACTACCCTAGCTTTAGAATACGCTAGAAGAGGGATTCGCGTAAATGCGATCGCTCCTGGTGCAACTGTCACCCCTATCAATGATGCTTGGACAGATGATGCAGAGAAGAAAGCTAATGTGGAAAGTCATATACCCATGGGTAGAGTAGGGACTTCCGATGAAATGGCTGCTGCAACTGCTTTTTTATGTTCTGATGAAGCTGCTTATATTACCGGACAAACTTTATATATTGACGGTGGATTAACTCTTTATGCTGATTTTATCAAACCTTGGTCGGGACAGGGTTGAGGAGTTATGAGTTTTGAGTTAGGAGTTAGTTTTGTAGAGACGTAGCAATGCTACGTCTGTACGGGAGTTATGAGTTTTGAGTTTTGAGTTAAAAATTCTCCTCCCAATCATATTCTCAATGATATTTTTGTGGCAATGGCAAATATGTGTGGTATTGCCGCTCATTTTGTCGGTACAATTACAACTCTGGCATTATTCAATTGGCTTCATCCGGAATTGTAATGTATGGTTCGTAAAAAATCAATTTGGCTGAATATAGTGCTAAGCAGTGTTATTAGCTGTGGTTTACCTGTTGTAACTTCAAATCGAGCTATTAGTGCCGAAAGGTTAAAGCTTTCTTTTGGGATACTAGAGAGATCGATTTCAGTTGATTCTCTAGAAATTTATGCTAAAACTGGTCAAGTAAACGATGAATTAGCAGTATATTTTAAGTACGTTCCTGAAGCTAGTCAGGAAGAATTAAGAGAAGTATTACTTGCTCCTATTCCTTTAAAAGCTGTTGAAGTTTCTCAATTTCTCTATTCACCAATTGGTGAGAAACTATTAGAAAATATTTCGCAAGTTTTTCAAAAAGAATTTCGCGATCGCAATCAAGCGACTAGAAATAAGTTGCGTCGCAGCAGTGGATTTTATGCAACTCGTTCTGCATTGATTTTAGCAGCAATAGAACCAAATAATTTTACGATTATAAATATATTACGTAAATTTCCTTCTCAAACTATTTCCATCGATTTATTTCGCAGTTTGGAAATTGGATTAAGAGCCAGAAATATCGTCAATCGGACTCAAAAAGCAGTTGCATTAATCAACGAACAATCTTTAAAAGAGACTGGTAGAGAAACTATATCAAATAATATTATTTCTAATGCATTGCGTCCAGGACGTTTGATTTACACAAAACAAAGTTTTACCCTTACCGATGTATCGCGGATTCGTTCTTTTCCATTAGATATTTATTTACCGCAAAATTTACCGCAAACAACTAAACCGCTGCCGGTAATTGTAATTTCTCACGGATTGGGTTCCGACCGCAGCAGTTTTGCTTATTTAGCGGAGTATCTCGCTTCCCATGGCTTTGTAGTTGCTGTACCCGAACATCCCGGTAGTAATTCTCAACAGTTAGAAGCATTATTAGGAGGAATTGCCAACGAGGTTACAGACCCTAGAGAATTTATTGACCGACCTTTAGATGTAAAATATATTTTAGATTATCTCGAAGGTCTATCCGATTCCAATCCCGCATATAAGGGACGTTTCAATATGGAACAAGTAGGTGTAATTGGACAATCTTTTGGGGGTTATACGGCTTTAGCGTTAGCAGGTGCGGAGATAAATTTTGCACAGCTACGAGAGAATTGTCCGGTGAATCAAGACACTTTGAATGTTTCATTATTATTGCAATGTTTAGCTTTAAATTTACCAGAATTCGACTATAATTTATCTGATTCAAGAGTCAAAGCAGCAGTTGCAATTAATCCAGTTGGTAGTAGCGTTTACGGTCAAGAAGGTTTAAGTAAAATCAATATTCCCCTGATGATTGTGGCAGGTACTGCTGATACTATAGCTCCTGCATATCCAGAACAGATTATACCTTTTACTTGGTTAACAAACGCAAATAAATATTTAGTTTTAATGAACGGCGGTACTCATTTTTCAACTATTGCAGAATCACCCAACTCAACTATTCCTGTACCATCCCAAGTTGTCGGTGTTTCTCCTAATTTAGCCCGCGATTATACAAGTTATTTAGCTGTTGCTATGTTCCAAAGTTATGTGGCAAATAATTCAAGTTATCTTCGCTATTTAAATGCAGATTATATCAATTCTGTTGGTCAAGGGCAATTATTTTTAAGGGTAGTTAAAGAACTTACAAATGAACAATTAAGTTCGATAAATAAGGATGATAAAAAATTGAATGTAGCGACTTATCCATAAATAAAATAAATAAATAAATAAATAAAAATATATTGGCATGAAATTTTAACGCAGAGGAATACAAAAGTAAGCGCAAAGTAACGCGGAGTTGTTAGATTTACCAATGATTTAATTCATGAATTGCACGATTTTCTGTTGTAAAACTTGAATAAAACCCACCGCAGTTTGAATTAATGACCAGGCTATTATACAAATAAAACCTGCTTTACGAGTGGTAATATCTAAAGCTTGAGTAACTGCTACAATTACTGCCAAAAGACTCCATAATCCTAAGATTAATTCTATTGGTCTTCCTAATAATGGAATTAATGTGAGAAAATTTAATAATTGGGGTGCATAAGCAAAGCCAATTGGACTTAATAAGTTCTTGAATTTAGGACTTATTGATTTGATGAATTGTCCTATTTTCCAAATAGTTAAAGTCCAAAAATAATATCCAATAATTATTGAAAGAGCATCAATCAAAAGTGCTAATAATAATAAATAAATTGCGGCTTGATTAATTAATAAAATAAAAAGACTGCCTAAAGCATGAGAAATACCAGCTAAAATCACAATAGTCAAAGCTACTTGATTGTTTAAAGGTATATTGCAAGCATTATCGTAAAGTTCTGGTTTTAGAAGTAAAGCGTTTTTAATTGTATAAAAGAATTGCTGCTGGAAGTTATTTTTAGTTGCATTCATAATCATCGCGCTGAGGTTGCTAAAAATTTGAATATAATCGAGTATTGTTGAATATGCAATATTTAATTATCAAAAATGTTAAGGCTGATTGCACGAATTTTACGATGGCTACGAGGAGAAACTTTAAAATTACTGGTTTTCGCAGGTATATTATTAATTATCTGGGGAATTATTGCTCCTGTGGGTACTTTAACATGGTGGTTAAGTAGTAGTACTCAAGCTTTGGGATTAGATAAAAATCCAACTCAAGACTTGATTAAAGATAATTTAAATCAGAAAAATATCGGGGACAAAAGTTGCTATGTTGTCTTTCTACCGGGTGTCGGAGATTTTTCCGCTAACGAATTAACTCCAGGGGAAGAAATATTTCTCAACCAGTTAGCAAAACTTCATCCTCAATGTGCAATTGTAGACGATGTATTCCCCTACTCAGTAGCAAATAAAAGTTTGGGGGGACAACGTTTTTTAGCTCCTTTATGGCGTTTTGCTTCTGAAGGAGAAGGATGGTTAAAAAATGCCGATGTGCTGATCAAAATTCGTAATTTATGGCGTTTTGCTATTTCTACTGATAGTCGCTACAGTTCGATTTATAACTTGGGAATTGCCAATGCGATCGCAGAACGAATGAATGCTGTATCTCCTTTGAATCCTACATCGAAGCAACCGCTCAAAATTATTCTTATGGGTACAAGTGGAGGAGCGCAAGTATCTTTAGGTGCAATACAATATCTAGATAACTGGTTAAATGCACGGTTAATAGTAGTTTCTATCGGTGGTAGTTTCGATGGTGAAACAGGTTTTAATCAAGTCGATAGGGTGTACCATCTGCGGGGTAGTCGAGATTGGGTTGAAGATGTGACTAAAATTATATTTGCTGACCGTTGGTCTTTAATGATAAATTCTCCTTTTATTAAAGCAGTACGGCAAGGACGTTATCAAGTAGTGGAAACAGGTTCTCATACTCACGATGGTAAGAATGGTTATTTTAGTACGGAAACTGTAGATAATACTGAAAATACTTATGTAGGTTTGTTGTTAGATAAAGTTAATCAGTTGCCGATTTGGGAGTAGAAAGTGGGCAGTTGACAGTTGACAGTGGACAATTACCCATTACCAATTACCCATTACCAATTCCCCAAAATTATCGCCATCATGGCAATACCAATCATTATTACTAACATCAATTTACCACCAGGGACAAGGGATTGATTCAATTCTTTGTATTTATCTCGCTGTTTCCAAGCTATTACAACAGGAATCACACCCCCCAAAATTGAAACACTAAAAGTTCCTGCATAATCCAAAGCAGTAAAAAAGATGTTGGGATTGATTGCAGAAAAACCCATGGGAGGAAATAATATCAACGAAATTAACGGTAAACTTACATTAGGTGTATCGGCAAACAAATTCATATCTTTGAATAAATCCCGCAACCCGTAAAAAAAACCGATAAAAGATGTTGCGATCGCAAATTCGGAAAATACAGTAACTAAAATCCCTAACCATTGTCCCGCATCCCCAGCACGTAATATTTGTAAAGGGTCAAAAATACCGCTATCACCGGATATATTTTGTAACATTGCTGGAGTTACACTTCCTAAAATTACTGCATTCCACAACACAAACATCACTAAAGGAATTGCCGAACCCACAACAATTGATTGACGAATTTTACGCGCATCTCCTTCTAATTGAGTGGCAACAACTGGGATAATATTATGAAAAAATAGCGCTACTAACATCACCGAAAGTGCAGTAGGAAGCGCACTCCAATCTTGAGATAATAAAGAAGTTGGATGTATTTGTGTGGCTCCTAACAACAATAACCCGATAAATGTTGCAATCACAATTACAACAAAAAAACTGTTTAATCTCTCGATAAATCTATCTTTACCAAGATACAAAATACTACCAAATATCAAAGCAAAACCCGTACTTCCCATCCATGCTGGTACATCTGGTAAATCCCATATTTTTTCCACCGCAGAGATTAAAATTTCCCCACCTTGAGAAACATAAGCTATCAATAAAGCATAGTGTAAAAATAAATAGGCACCACCTGCAATACGTGTTCCTATGGTACCCAAACTACTTTCCGCCATTGCTAGTAAACCATTACTAGCACGTCCGTTGAAACGCATACCATTTAAAGATACTTCTGCAATTAGCAAAGCCGATAGGACAGTATAAAGCCAAACACCAATTAATAAAGCTGTAGAGGGTAAAACTCCAGAAGGTAAAGTTACTGTCGGTAAAGCTAAAATCCCTGCACCCACAGTAGTTCCAGCAATTAGCGCTGTACTTCCAACAACGCTACCTGGTTGATGAATTAGTCTATTTTGATCAAATGAAAGATTAGAAAACAACCGAGTATTTTCCGGGACATCCGAGTTATCAATTGTCTTCATAAAGATAAATATAAAGTAATATAAAGTATTTTAGCAAAATGTTGAGGATGGTTTCAAGCTTTGTCATTTTGTAGGGTGTGTTAAGGCTTGAAGAATGCATAATTACAGGTTATTTAAACAATAAATTATCTTGGGTTATGGCACTAATTTAACAGTTATTAGTTATCAGTTATCAGTCACGTTTATATTTGGGAAAGGGCTAGTTGGGAGCCGTATTAAGGTGGAAGCGCGTCTTCTGTATTAGTTTAAATAGAACACCATACGCCCGTGTTTACTGTTCACTGTATAACGCTACCGCGTCACGAGTAAAGCTAGCACTGTTCACTGATTTAATTTAATTTAATTTAATTTAATTTAATTTAATTTAATTTATAATCATCAACCAGATTGATTCATAGCACCTAACCCAACCTACTCCTATTACCAATTACTTATTCCCTTCAAATAAAATGAGAAATAATGATTCCACCACAATAAGAAGCAATATTAGCAATTAATGATAAATAAAATCCTTTTTTCCAGCCTAAATTTAATACTTGCGAATATAAAAAAGCTTCTATACAAATTACAATAGCTTCAATTATAATTATTCTCACTGGAGATAGTAAGTAAAGAATAACTATTTGATTGCTTGTCCATGCTATTGAATGAGTTAAAAGAGTCGTACTGCAAGCAAGAGCAAACATTCCTACAAATTCCAGAAAAGACGAGAATCCTTGTAGAAAATGAATTAGCAATAAAATAATCGGAATTTCAATAGCCAAGGAAATTAGTAAAGCTATGAATTGAGTCATTAATGGGGGTTTTCAATTTCATAAATTATATTAGCATTCAAGAAGCTGATAAAAATTAGCTATCGTTGATAATTCTCAGCTTGCTTCATCAGAAGAAGTAGTTTTAACTCACATCTTGCACCATCTAGAAGTTAACAATAAATGTTACTCAGTATTTATCCAAATACTCGACCACGTTCCGATACGCCTAGGACTGTAAGTCCTAGTCTAAAAGCATAAGTCCATTTAAATGGACTATAAATATCTCGTAGAAAGTAAATTTATTTATTACTAGTCTTTAATAAAGGTAAGTATTTATGAGTAAGGTGCAAGATTTAAGTTAACGGACTTAGAAAACCTTGACGAAGTTCTTGAATGTTTAGGAGAAAATTTCTCTATTGAAACAATACGATGTATGTGACCAAAAAACTTTATTTAAGATTCTAATTAAGGCAGCCAGTAGAGGAGATAGTATTGATAACACAGCTAAACTATTAAAGAATGTTCCTACAGCTAATGATATTAAATATCATTTCAACAAAATTCATAAGTTTGAGGAATTAGAGATAGAAATAAATCAAGCATTGAAAAATCGAATTCCTTTAGGATTAAAAAAAGGTTGTTTAAAAATAGCGATTGATTGAAATTTAATTTGTTATTATGGTAAGCCAACATCAGAGTAATCAGCATACATATATCGAATCTAATAGACATCTGCGGAAATTAATTATGCGTTGTCCAAAACCTTTGTAGAGGAGTAGCAATGCTACGTCTCTACATCTTTTCCGGAGATGTCTAATGATTAATTTTGCTTTGTCACCACAGCTTCTAAAGTTACTTTTCCTTTTTTTAAATCTACAGCAGTAATAGCCCAGCGTAAAGGTTTTCCATGTTTATGTAATTCAGCTTCTACAAATTTGTGCAATTCAATCACATTTTCTGACAAATCAATTTTCGCACTAATAAAATTAGTAATCATTCATTTTAATTCACTTAATGATTTATTTGACAGTAAATGATTAACTGTCATTCAATAACAGTTAATCACTCACAAAAATTAGTAACTAAACCTTACCAAACTGATTTTGATAAACAATGTCTTCTTGCTCAGTTTCAATTTTCAAATCGGAACGAGGATAAGCAACGCAAAGTAATACAAAACCTTGATTCTGTAAATCTGGACTAACTCCCATACCCTCGCTTTGGTCTACATTACCACCATTCACGATTTTACCAGCACAGGTGGTACAAACACCAGCATTACACGAGGAGGGCAATTCTAAGCCAGCTTCGTCGGCAACGGATAGAATTGTTCTGTCTTCAGGTACCTGTAAAGTAAGTGTTTTACCTTGGTGGATAAATTCAACGGTATAAGTTTTCGACATATATCAAGATTACGGTATGCGACACATTTATTAGTGAATATTTTATATTATCAATAAGCTGATAATTTAACTCACAAGTCGTATATAAAAATCCGGTTTGATTCGTGTTCGCGTCAGTGTCACGAAGCTTTAATTACTTGTGTTCAAAAGGAACAGGGAACAGAAAGTTTACTAAGAGTAAAAAAATTTGCGGATGAGTCCTATATAAGAATTATTTTCAATTAGATAAATTTGCGGTTATTGGTTATAAAGTGGTAATAATTATAAAACGGTTTTACGAGTCTCTTGATTTAGATTATTGTTACGATACGATAAATTAATTTTATTTCAAATAATTTTATTTACCAAATAAAAGTAACCATAGATACATCAAAAATCTGAGTTAAGTTTACAAATTAAATGATGCTTCTGAAATGCTTCCGAAGAATACTTTCAATTATTTATGCAAAACTATTTTCGGCTTTTTCTCATGATAGTATGTATAGTGTAGAACAAAAGCAGTATCATCATTACTTGTAATTTTATCCGTAGCACAATCGGAAAATTTTTAAGAAAAGTTAATCTAAAAAAGTAAAGTAAATAATAAATATCCAAATCCAACTATCAATTATTAAATTGTATTTATGGAGATGAAAATGCTTGAATCATATCGCGATCGCGCTCAAGAAAGAACTGCATTAGGGATTCCTCCCTTACCGCTAGATGCTAAAGAAACATCTGAATTGTGTGAATTACTGAAAAATCCACCCCAAGGTGAAGCAGAATTTTTACTGTATTTGCTGCGAGAAAGAGTTTCTCCCGGAGTCGATCCGGCAGCTTATGTAAAGGCTGGATTCCTTACCGGAGTTGCCAAGGAAGAAATAGAATGTCCTTTAATTTCACCCATTGAAGCAGTACAATTACTGGGTACTATGGTAGGTGGTTACAACGTCCAGTCTTTGATTGAATTGTTACAAACTGCGACTGTATCGGTATCCGAGTCTTCCGAAACACCTTTGGTAATGGGTGGTGAAGGAAAGGAACCCATTGCAGCTTATGCAGCAACGGCTTTGAGTAAAACGCTGTTGGTTTACGATGCTTTTCATGATGTTTTAGAATTAGCTGAAACCAACCCTTACGCTAAAAGAGTTGTTGATTCTTGGGCAGAAGCAGAATGGTTTACAATTCGTCCACAAGTACCTGAATCAATTACTGTTACTGTTTTCAAAGTTCCCGGTGAAACCAACACAGACGACTTATCACCCGCAACTCATGCTACCACGCGCCCAGATATTCCCCTCCACGCTTTGGCAATGTTGGAAAATTCCATGCCTGATGGGTTGGCAACTATTGCCCAATTAAAGAAAAAAGGGCATCCTGTAGCATATGTCGGGGATGTGGTAGGAACTGGCTCATCTCGTAAATCGGCAATTAATTCGGTATTGTGGCATTTGGGAGATGATATTCCTTATGTTCCCAATAAGCGAGCCGGAGGATATATTTTAGGTGGTAGTATTGCGCCAATATTTTTCAATACCGCAGAAGATGCGGGTGCTTTACCCATCGAATGTGATGTCACCAAGATGGAAACGGGTATGGTAATTACTATTCATCCTTATAAAGGTGAAATTACCAACGAAAACGGCGAAGTTATTTCTACTTTCCAACTTAAACCTGAGACAATTTTTGATGAAGTACGCGCTGGTGGTAGAATTCCTTTACTTATCGGACGTGCGCTGACTGATAAAATCCGCGAAGCATTAAACTTAGAACCTAGTAGCTTATTTATTCGTCCTCAAGCACCCGCAGATACTGGGAAAGGGTTTACATTAGCTCAAAAAATGGTCGGCAAAGCCTGCGGATTACCTGGAGTACTCCCAGGTATGTCTTGCGAGCCGCTGATGACTACCGTTGGTTCTCAGGATACCACAGGACCGATGACTCGCGACGAATTAAAAGAATTGGCTTGTCTGGGTTTCTCGGCTGATTTGGTAATGCAAAGCTTTTGTCACACCGCAGCTTATCCCAAACCAGTTGACGTACAAACTCACAAGGAATTACCAGACTTTTTCGCTCAACGCGGTGGTGTCGCTTTACGTCCCGGTGATGGTATTATTCACTCGTGGTTAAATCGGATGCTGTTACCGGATACTGTGGGTACTGGTGGTGATTCTCATACTCGTTTTCCCTTGGGAATATCCTTCCCCGCTGGTTCTGGTTTAGTCGCATTTGCAGCGGCTTTGGGTGTAATGCCTTTGGATATGCCCGAATCAGTTTTGGTAAGATTTAAAGGTGAATTGCAACCCGGTGTGACTTTACGAGATGTTGTTAACGCTATACCTTACGTCGCAATTCAAAAAGGTTTGTTAACGGTAGAAAAGCAGAACAAGAAAAATGTCTTCGCTGGCAGAATCATGGAAATCGAAGGCTTACCAGATTTGAAAGTCGAACAAGCGTTTGAATTAACAGATGCTAGCGCCGAACGTTCCTGTGCTGGCTGTACGATTAAATTAAGTGAATCAACCGTTGCCGAATATCTGCGTTCCAACGTTGCTTTATTAAAGAACATGGCAGCCCGTGGTTACAAAGATGCTCGTACCATCATGCGTCGTGTAGCCAAAATGGAAGAATGGCTGGCAAATCCCGAATTAATGTCAGGTGATGATAATGCGGAATATGCAGAAATCATCGAAATTGATTTGAACGAAATTAAAGAACCAATAGTTGCTGCACCGAATGACCCCGATAACGTAAAATTACTATCGGAAGTAGTAGGGAATAAAGTTGATGAAGTGTTTATTGGTTCCTGCATGACCAATATTGGACATTATCGTGCTGCTGCCAAAGTGTTAGAAAATGCCGGAAAAGTTACAACTCAACTGTGGATTTGTCCTCCTACCCGGATGGACGAAAAGCAATTGAAAGAAGAAGGTATTTACGAAGTATTTGAATCAGCAAATGCGCGGACAGAAATGCCCGGTTGTAGCTTATGTATGGGCAACCAAGCAAGAGTCGAAGATAATGCGACAGTGTTTTCTACATCTACGAGAAACTTCAACAATCGTATGGGTAAAGGCGCACAAGTTTACCTTGGTTCTGCGGAATTAGCAGCAGTTTGTGGATTGTTAGGAAAACTGCCTTCCGTACAGGAATATATGGATATTGTGGCGAAGAAAATTCATCCTTTTGCTGATGATTTGTATAAGTATTTAAACTTTGACCAAATTCAAGGTTTTGAGGATGAAGGTAGGGTGATTGCGTTGGAAGATATGCCCAGGATTGAGGATATTTTGGGGATGCCGAGTGGGGTTAAGTAATTAGTTTAAGGGTGGGTAATACCCACCTTCAATTTTAAACGCAGAGGAGCGCGGAGGTTTACGCAGAGGAACGCAGAGTATATGAGATAATATATTGAATAGTTAAGAGAAAAAGCATAATGTAATTGTATTTTATTGAAGCCAAAATTAATATAATCTAAATATAAATAAAGGTAGATTAATTATGAATGCATTGACTTTACAAATACCTCCTTCATTGAAATTTACCGATGAGGAATTTGAGCAAATTGTTCAATTTAATCAAGAATTACGTTTAGAATTAACTGCTGGAGGGAAATTAATTATTATGTCACCTACTGCGGGAGAAACGGGAAACCGTAATTTTGAAATTTATATTGATTTAGGTATTTGGAATCGTAAATATAAATTAGGAAAAGCGTTTGATTCTTCTACGGGTTTTAAACTTCCCAATGGTGCAACTCGTTCTCCTGATGCTTCTTGGATAACAATGGAAAGATGGGAAGCTTTGACTACAGAACAAAGAAAGAAATATTTACCTTTGTGTCCCGATTTTGCGGTGGAATTAGTATCGGAAAGCGATGATGTGGAAGATACTAGAAAGAAAATGCGAGAGTATATAGAAAATGGTTTAAGGTTGGGTTGGTTAATTAATCCCAAAGATAAGCAGGTGGAAATCTATCGCATTGGCAAGGAAGTGGAAATTTTAGATTCTCCCAATAGCTTATCTGGGGAAGATGTACTGGTTGGGTTTAGTTTAGATTTAGAAGTTATTTTTAGCTAGTTTAATTGGTGCGCGATCACAATATTAATATATCCAGATAATGCCACAGTGTTTTCAACATCTACCAGAAACTTTAATAATCGTATGGGTAAAGGCGCACAAGTTTACCTTGGTTCCGCTGAATTAGCAGCGGTTTGTGGATTGTTAGGAAAACTGCCTTCCGTACAGGAATATATGGATATTGTGGCGAAGAAAATTCATCCTTTTGCTGATGATTTGTATAAGTATTTGAACTTTGATCAAATTCAAGGTTTTGAGGATGAAGGTAGGGTGAT
>JAAUSO010000213.1 GCA_012033205.1 Richelia sp. SL_2_1
ACTTTGTAAAGCTGCTTGTGTTAAATATAGTTGGTCTCCTAATATCCAAATACCAGTTGTCATAAATTTATTGTACGAGGCATATTTAATGAATCATATAACATCCTAATAAATTGCGTATCGCGCATTGTTGCTGATAGTTGCTCTCGGTTAATTAAAAATTTTAACTTTTCTTCCTTTCGGAACCCTTTGATAGTAAATTAATATTTAATCGCAATAGTTTTGTGAAACCATGTATGTAAGTACTACTCAAGCCGCTGAAATTTTAAATATTTCAACCTCTAGAATGCGCCATTTAGTCTCGCAAGGAAGAGTTAAAGGAGCTTATAAATGTGGGAAAAGTTGGATAATCCCCTTATTTAATAGAATGCCTATTATTAGTACGGGCAGTAGGGGACCAAAAGCTAAATGGTATAAAGGAATTCCTCCGATAACTACGATTCATGTAAATGAAGCTGAAATTAATTAATCATAGTCAAAATCGGCAAGATTTAGAACCTGTAATTAAAGTCTTTGTAAAACAAGTGTTTTAACGATTTTTAGTGAGCATTTAGCATACTATGTAATGAAGAGCCATACTTTTTTTAGCAAAAAATTTGTTTAACTACACAAATCATTTAATCAGGCAGAAATTTATCTTTTCTGAGGAATACATCAAGTAGAATACCCATGAACTATGTGTCGCTGTCTACGACTGAGCTACACGTTTGTGACGCTTCACCTGAGTAACTTGCTTAAAGCTTCCGCGCTCTCGTATGGGGACTGCCGCGCAATGTGTTCAAAATTATTAAATAATTAGAAGATATGAATATCACGGAAATTAAGGTTTAACAAATACTGAAAACTAAATCTATACTTCTTGCTCATCCTTAGTTGTCAGCTGCTTAATCACCAACTGTACTGCTAAAGCTAATAAACCAAGTCCAACTATCCCAAATATTCCTGTTCCTAAAGCAACTACTCCTACAACTAAGGTTCGTACTGCTGAAGAAAGACTTACTACCATCGGATTATTTGATGTTACTGGTTTATTGGCAAAAGTTGTTGCAATTGAAACCATTAATTTATAAGCTACGAATCCCAATCCTCCTGACATTACGGCTCCGATTAAACAACGTAAAGGAGTCGGTTGATTTTCGGTTTGTTCGGTTGCTTTTTCTTCGCTCATGATTTCTAAAGAGAATAGGGTTGGGGGGGGAACAAATAAATTAGGAATTACGAGTTAATTTACCACTTGAATCCCATGAGTTATCAACCGGGTGACGAACAATTCTAAATCCATGTCGGGAATCTCTTCTCTCATAGACAATTTTACTTGTTCGGCTTTTTCCTGAGATTCACATAATGCAAATACACTTGGACCACTACCTGACATCATGGTTCCTAAGATATCGTATTTTGCAAAGCTTTCTTTTAACTGTAATACTTGAGGATATTCCGGTAAAACTACTTTTTCCAAATCATTATGCATTTTCTGTGCGATTTCTTTTGCATCTTGACGAGTAACCGCTTGAACTATATCTCCTGAATGTACTGCATTCCCACGGGCTGCTAAACTTTCTGTATCTTTAATATAAGTATGACCAAATAATGAACGGTAAGTATTGTAAGCCCAAGCTGTGGAAACTGATAGACTGCGATACTTTGCCAATACTATATATATACCTGACAAACCTGATAATGGGGAAAGTATTTCACCTCGACGAGTTGCGATCGCGGTTCCTCCTCCGATGCAAAATGGGATATCAGAACCGAGTTGTGCGGCTAATTCTTCTAATTCTGACTTTGTTAATCCCAATTTCCATAATAAATCGATTCCGACTAAAACTGCTGCGGCATCTGTTGAACCTCCTGCTAAACCTGCTGCTACGGGAATGCGTTTGTGAAGGGTAATATCTACACCCCCATAAGTTGCAAAACTGTTGGGAAATTCTTGAACCATTAAATCCGCAGCCCGGTAAGCCAAATTACTTTTATCTACGGGAATCTCCTTACTATCACTCCGCAATCTAATTAACTGTACATCGTTTGCTTCTAGGTCTATCTGGTCTGCAAGCTCTATACTTTGCAATATCATTGCTAACTCATGATAACCATCATGGCGATCGCCAATGATTTCTAAATACAAATTAATTTTGGCTGGAGCAATTAAGTTATAGCTACGCATCTTGATTTTCTAATTCGTTAGCTAAACTCACCCACTGCATGACGCTGAGTTCTTCAGCGCGAGCTTGGGGGTTGACGCTTAACTTTTCCAATAATTGTGTCAGATTGTCGCGGTCTATTATCGATTGTAAATTATTTCGTAACATTTTACGTTTTGCACTAAACCCCAATTTGACTAAGGTTTCCATTCTCCGGGGATTCTTGGCGACAACTTCCCTGACACAAGGAACCAATTTAATTACAGCAGAATCAACTTTTGGTGGGGGATAAAAAGCTGTGCTTGGTACTGTACAAATCATCTGACAATCTGCTAAATATTGTACCCTTACAGATAAGGCTCCAAAACTCGTTCTTCCTGGTTTTGCAACAATCCTTTCGGCTACTTCTTTTTGTACTAATAAGACGATTAAATCATAGGGCTGTGGATTGGGATTACCAATCTTCCCTAACAGTTTTTCAATGATAGGTCCTGTGATGTTGTAAGGAATATTAGCTACTACCTTATTCTGATTTTGAAAGGAAGGAAAATATTTAACTAAATCGGGTAAGTCCAAAGTTAAAAAGTCTTCATTCAATAATAAAAAATTTTCTTTTTCTCCTAACTTCTTAACTAATCGCTGACATAAATTGCTGTCAATTTCCACAGCAATTAAAGATTTTACCTTTTCTAAAAGCTGCTGAGTTAATATACCTTGACCGGGACCTATTTCCAAAACCTGATCTGTATTTTGTAAATCAGCGGCTTTTATGATGCTACTCAAAGCCTTCTCACTGCGTAACCAATGCTGAGCAAGTTCCCTTCTCGGCCTCATCCCCTACACCCCTCTTATCACATCTACTACTATGTATCCAATTAAACTCAATTCTTATTTTTACCTTATTTTTTATACCTGCTTTTATAGTATCTAAGTATTACTATAAACCTTTTTCGCCTTTTTTTATAGGGATTACCAAAATTCCCTTGATGTAACAAATAACATAAATGTACTATCGAGTCAGATAAAATAAATTATTAGAACGAGGATGGAGATGATAAGTTGAGTTGAAAATTTTTGGTTGTAGTTGACGCATCAAAGCGATAATAGAAACTTGGTCCGACTACCATTGCGATGGTAAAACTAATCACTGCAACAGAAAAAACGGCACTCAAACTAGTCAATGAAGCTCCAGTAAATTGTTGAAGCGATGGAACAATTACGCTCCAAGCATAAAGTCCACCGAAACTCAGCATCAAAATAGCCCCAGCAATTACCGTTAACCACTGTTTTCTTCTTGAATTTTTACTTTCCTCTGAAACAGATTTTGATACTTTTTCAGACATCTAAAACTCATCCATCCGTCTTGGATACATCACCAATCGAACGACCAACAATTTCAATCGCTTGTTGATTATTTGATTGTTTACGTTCACTGTAACGGTCTGTTAAATACTCTATTTGGTCACGCAGTAACAAAGTAAATTTATAAAGTTCTTCCATCACATCAACAACGCGAACGCGATAAGGTGAATCTTTCATCGTCCCATCTTCGTTAAACTCTTGATAAGCTTTAGCAACAGAAGATTGATTCGGAATCGTAAACATCCGCATCCAACGTCCTAAAATTCTTAGGGTATTTACAGCGTTGAATGATTGCGAACCACCACTGACCTGCATTACTGCTAATGTTTACCTTGAGTTGGTCGTACTGCTCCCATACTCAACGGAATCCAGTCGATTTGATTTTTCATCACTCCCGAGATATTACCGTGCATTTCTGGGCTTGACCACACTTGTCCTTCTGACCATTGACTTAATTCCTGCAGCTGTTCCACTTGAGGATGGGTTTCTGGTACACTACCATAAATAGGCAGTTCATTTGGATTAAATAATTTTACCTCTGCCCCAAATTCTTCTATAATCCGAGCAGCCTCTTCTGCCAACAAACGACTATAAGAACGCTCTCGCAAGGAGCCATATAAAAAAAGGATTCTCGGTTTATGACTAAAGCTCATTTGTAACGATTCCTATAAAATAAAACAATAAAAGCGTCAATCGCACTCACTACAATCTTCTGATTTTTTATTCCCCCAAATTCTTGGGTCTGCTTGACAACAATCCTCTGTTAAGAATGCTAAAAGTTGTCCAGTCCCTTTCCAATCAATTGCGTAGAAAACTTGTCGTTGTACCCTCCAAGAATATACTAGATTTGCACGCTCAAGTTGAGCCAAGTGACGAGACATTGTAGAAGGATTAACATTTAAAGCAGATGCAATTTCCCCAGCCGGTAAACCCCTAGGTCCTGTCTGCACCAACAGTCGATACGCTGCAAGCCGTGTCTCTTGTGCCAAAGCCAAGAGTGCTTCAATTACATTTTCTGATTGCATAATTGCATAATAACTCAATTGTAAAAATACGCAAATATTATTTAGATGAGATTTAGTGAAATATTGGAGAAAATAAGGCTTCTATATAGTTCTCATTACCTCCTTTGAGTTATTACCCCGATTTACTCAACCTCTCTACTGTTTTTAATTATTTCACCACTAGCGATTAATTTCCCCAACCGATGTTGAATCAAAATCCCCTTAAAAGAGTCATTTTCTGCCTTTAAAGCCAGATTTTCTGCTTCTAGATCCTTAATTCTCTCCTTTAAAGCCTCTTTAGTTGTTCCCGAACGGTGAATAACCACCTCCTGATAAATTTGTAAATTAGTATCCTCATCCATCCATCGCTGATAAGTCTTGGTATGTTCCTGTACCGTATGTCCCATATAATCAGCCATAGTCTTAATTGGTATTCGCAAACGATGTCCGCGAATCGCAAAAGCATGGCGTAAATCGTAAGGTTTGAAACCGATACTAATAGTTCTAAATTTAATATGAATTAGAGCCGTTTTATTACTCAAAGTTCCACCACTTTGAGGAAATCTAATATTTTTTAAATCAAATAATTCCACCCAATGAGGATAAATTGGAGGAATACCGCAACTTCTTTCACCCGTCTTCGTCCCTCCAGTTAAACTGGGATTTAAATAAACCAAATGAAACTGATTATTTGTATCGGTAAAAGCTTCTAAATTTACAGCAAACAACTCATGAGGTCTTAAACCATAAGTAGCTAACATACCATACAACCATTGCCACTGTTCCGGTAGAGTTACATCCTTACTAGCGTGACTTGATAACGGTTTTCCAATAGTAGAAAAACCATTGACAATCTCTTCATCAGTAGGGATTTGACGTAAAGTCGGTTGTGGTAAGCGAGTCGCATAAGAATCAATAATTTTAATACCATCAAAATCACAAAACTTACAAAACTTCTTCAACTGCCAAGCCAGATAAAATCTAGAATTAGTATTAGGTTTAGTTGAATTCAACGCAGATTCTAAAGCAGCTTCACTTAAACATTCATCTTGAGGTAACTTCTTTAAATGTCGTAAATAATGACTTTCCCAAGTTTTGATACCTTGTCTATTTTTTTCGTGAGTCTTCCAAAATTCATCATGATAATCTTCGATTAACTCTCGAATCTTTTTGAACGGCTTTTCAACAAATATAGGACTTAACTTCTGCGCTTGTTTACCTAGCAACTCTGGAGTCCATTGAAACTGCTTCGTCATCAACAACAAATCTAACTCCCTCGCTTTTGCAACAGCAGTTTTTAAACCCGCGTCATTAGCAGGAAAACCCAAAGAAATAGTATACTGCTTATTAGAACTGTTATTCTTACCAATATCTCCAGGTTTACAAGGGAAAGTACCTTGTAAAGCAATAGTTTTGGCATTAGTTAATTTCAACTTAACTTTGACAGTATCTAAACTTAAAGCCAAATTAGCTTGACTCACGCTATATTTTATCCGTAGATACTCACGCTCTAACTTGATAAAATTATTTTTATCAGACTCTTTAGCCTTCCACTGCTTCCATAAGCTAGGTTCCCATTGATCAATTAATGTACCTTCCCATTCAGCTTTACGCGGATTGTAACTACTAAATTGCTTATTAGACATAAGTTATTACTACTATCTTTGACCAAAGAGTTTAATTTATACCCTTAAAATTAGAGTGTTATTTTATTAATTAAAAACTAAAACCCAAACATCCCTAATTTCTTGCAAAGAAAATTAAACTTAAATTAACAAGAATTGTCAAAAAATATGATTTTCACAGTAAACACAGTATAAATTTATATCTGATTCAATTGCACTTCGCTATACAAACCTAGGGAATTGTTCTAACTTGTAAATTATTTCTGAGCATAAGTAAGTAAAACTTCGTAAAATTGCCGCTGATTAACTCAAAAAATATCACGATATCAGCTATAACTTAATAGGTCATAGATAAAACTAATACTGAAATTATCAGAAACACTTAGAGCTATAAGACTATGAACAAAATTATCCGTTACAACAAAAAATATATTTTCTCCTTGATGCTATCAGCAATCGCGATCGCAGCAAGCAGTTGTGGTTCCAATCAAAGCGGAAACAACCCAGAAAATATAGAATCCCCCGTCGCTAGCAGTCCATTACCCACCCCTACCAGCGAAATCCAACCCCCTGAAATCGACATTACCACAACTCCATCCCCCACTCCTAAAACAGTACCATTTGGGACGCAAACACCCCCATCATCAGAAACCCCCAATCAAAACAAAACTGCAAGTTCTAAAAATGTAGATATTACGGTATACACAAGTGATTTACAATGTCAAGAATTAGTGCCTAAAAAAGTATCTGTATCAGTAGATGAACCAGTAAAAGATGCAGTAGGTAGAATTATTGCCGAAAAAGATAGTGGTGACTTCAATATCTCCAACTATCGAGTTAACGTTAATAATGGAATTGCCACAGTAGATTTACGTCTATCTCCCAATTCCCCACGCCAATTAACCTCACTTTCAAGCTGTGAACAATTTGCTTTATTTGGAAGTCTGAAGAAAACTTTAACTAGCAACCCCAAATGGAACATCAAAGACGTTCGCTTTACCGAAGCTGGTGAAGAAATTATCTTATAACTTGTTAATTATTAATTAAACCATAATAATAGAGGAACCCGATTTATGATCAAAATCGGGTTTTTTAATTTTTAGTCATACATATTTTCAAAAATTGAAAACTCTGTTCAGCTTAAAATCCCCATTTAAAAATTAGCCACAATTTTCTAGTTATCCTGTAACTTTAATTCCAAATTCACAACGTTTAAAATACAGCATAAATAGGGTAGAGGCAATTTAGAATTATTAAATGTTAGCTTTTCTCATCAAGCCATTTTTCCAGCAATTCAGAGATAATATCGCTCATTTGACGTTCATCAGCAGCAGCAGCTAATTTCAATTTACGATGCAATTTTTTCGGTAAATAAACAGTAGTACGAACATAATCTGGATCAGTACTTTTACTCTTAAAAGTAACATTTTCCTCAGATGAATCCTGCGGATTATCTCTTTTTTGACGAGAGCGAGCAGCATCAATTAATTCATCAAAACGGCTCGTTTTTTTCTTATTCAAGACAAAATCTCCTTGCCAACTTCACAATAACATTTCCATGCAACTTGCGCGTAAGAGTCATTTACAGCATTAACTGGTACTCCTTCTAAAGCTGCTCTTTGAAACACCGCAAGTCGCTTAATTCCTGTTTTAAAAATAGGTAGTTTAGCATTTTTTAACGCCAATTTAACCTCTTTTCCCGACTTATTTGGATTGGGAGGAATAATAGTTAACAAAATTCGATAATTAGCCTTTAATTTATTAAGTAATTCGACCATCTGCATAGTAGCAGCTAAAGCAATAGCATCTGGAGTTGTAGGTACGACAACTAAATCGCATCCGCAAGCAATGCTTTTTAACTCGTCAAAGCTAGGTTTTGTAGGAGTATCAATTACTATATGTTCGTACAAAGCAGCCAAAGCTACCCCATCATCCTCATCGGCAACTTTAAACGGCAAACTACCCCGATTAGACCAGTCTAATACACTACGGTTAAGGTCTCCGTCTACTAACAAAGTATCAGCCTTGCTTTGTAGGTATGTCGCAAGATGTAGCGCAGTCGTAGACTTCGCTACACCCCCTTTAAAAGCTGCGACAGTAATAATCATCTACTTCCCCCATAAAAACTTATACCGTAAAATTTTACACCATGTATCTAGATATTCCAATATCTAAACGTTTAGATGTTAAAACATCTAAAAAGTTAAATGTTAAGTAGGCTGATTTAAATAAAGCAAAATAAAAGCTTAATGTTTAATAATAAGCTTTAAATCTATATATAAAAAATTTATGTACAAAGTAATTTGTGAAAAAAATACCTCTGAAAAGTTAACGCGGCATACTGAAATAAAGAGTAAAGTCAGTAAACCAAAAAGTTTTCTCCGAACAGCGATAGCGTTCGCGTAAGCGTGTCCCCTTGGGACTCAGCGCTGCTGCAAGCAGATCGCCAATGAAGTTCACGTAAGTCGAAGTATTGTATAATACTTTAATTAGAATTAATGCTTATATAGCGACAAAGCCGGTTGAAAACATGAAATGATCTTCCTGAGTTGTTTTCGCCTGTTAAACACAAATTTAAATTGACCTTGAATTTAGACGATGCATCTATCTTTAGGAGGAAATTTTTTATGAAGTATTCCAGGTAGGCGGACAATTACCAATTACCAATTCTTAACTGTTAACGGAAAACGCCCCTATGGTTGTTCGGTTCTACTACTTTCCTTCTTAGGACATATATCGGTACACTCTTAAGAAATAGTGAATCACCAGTTTCTGAAGCTGTTAGTCGCTTTGAAATTAAGGGGTGAACTCCAGTGTATAAATATAAATGGATATTGCCGAGTTTAAAAGAAGTTTTAAGTCCAAGTCAAGCGACTAAAGCTGAATGTTCTTTACAGAAAGCACGACTGCAATGGCGTACTGCTTTAGCTGCTACTGAAGAGTTGCTGCTAAAATATTTGCCTGGAGTTGCATCGGATACAATTCAAGGATTGGTTTTAACTGCACCCGCTCCCGTGTTGTGCGAGTCGTTACTCAGGGGATGTTTACGGACGGTAACTTTTACTGCAAAGCCATTTAATCCTCTGGCTTTGATGCCTTTTCATATGTCTTGCGATCGCAAAACAGCAAAAGAAAATACTTTTGATGAATCGGTATTACCTATATTAGAGGTAGATCCGCTATCAAAAGAACAGTTTTGTCTGGTTTTTACAGAAAAATTTTCATTAGTAATCGTTTTAACGGAAGAAAATAACCATAAAAGCAGCTTTTTATTTTCCTTTGATCCAGAAGTTGTTGAGCAAGCATGGCAAGCTCTTGCGGCTAGGGTAATGTTAAGTAATCCCGATTTATTTCTCGAATTGGATCGGTTGGTACAAAAATATTATCCGAGTATACCTGACTATCGGATTGTGATGCAATTTAGTCAATTGTTGCTCGCAGAATATCCAGAATTAGGAGATAAAGGAACGAGGTTTCATTCTCAATCAACGGGAGAGTCTAGAAATAAAGTTGAAGAAGTTAATTATCATAACTACTCTACTTCCACATCGACCAAACAGTCATCTCGTTCGGAAATAGAATTATTACAAGCTTTTGCTCATGAAGTACGTACTCCTTTAACAACGATTCGGACTACAACTCGTTTACTGTTAAAACAAAAAGATTTACCAGTTAAGGTTTTGAAGCGTTTACAATCGATTGATCGCGAATGTACTGAACAAATTGACAGGATGGAATTGCTGTTTAGAGCGGCGGAATTGGAAACATCTTCTACAGTAAATTCTCCAGGTTCTCCATTAACGGCAATGTGTTTAGAGCAAATGTTACAGCAAAGTATTCCTCGCTGGCAACAAGCTGCGAATAGACGAAACTTAACTTTGGATGTTGTTTTACCGCAACAGTTACCTGCCGTAGTGACTAATCCCAATATGCTCGATCGAGTTTTGACTGGTTTAATGGAAAACTTGACTCGTAATTTACCTGCGGGTAGTCATATTCAGGTACAAGTAATTCAAGCTGGCGACCAACTGAAGGTACAATTACTACCTAACACAACTCTTGATACATCAGCTGCCACACAACCGATTCGTAAAGCCATCGGCCAATTACTTACATTTCAGCCAGAAACGGGTACAATTAGCCTGAATTTAGCTGCAACTAAGCATTTATTCCAGGCTATTGGTGGTAAATTAATTGTACGCGAACGACCTCAACAAGGAGAAGTATTAACGATTTATTTGCCTTTAGAAGGAGTAAATAATTCTAGTTCTTGCTTGGGTAAACTTGGACAATATGGTTTTAAAGTTAATACAAGGTAAAAGGTAAAAGGTCAAAGGTCAAAGGTCAAAGGTCAAAGGTCAAAGGTCAAAGGTCAAAGGTCAAAG
>JAAUSO010000047.1 GCA_012033205.1 Richelia sp. SL_2_1
ATTACCAATTTACCAATTACCAATTACCAATTACCAATTCAACTACCAATTACCAATTACCAATTACCAATTACCAATTACCAATTACCAATTACCAATTACCAACTATCAACTATCAACTATCAACTATCAACTATCAACTATTTCTTACTTATGACAAGACGCGAGATTATATCAATAATTATCAGTGCGATTATTCTAGCTATTGTTAGTTTATGGATTGGACAACAAGCTTATTCTTGGCTTCCTCCACAAGCTGCAAGTGAATCTCTATTAATAGATGATTTATTCAGCTTTTTAGTAACAATCGGTGCATTTATCTTTTTGGGAGTTACAGGTGCGCTATTGTATTCGGTTATTTTCAATCGTGCGAGTAAATATGACGTTAGCGATGGTCCGCCGATTGAAGGTAATATTACTTTAGAAATTATCTGGACAGCAATTCCATTTGTGTTAGTGATTTGGATTGGAGTTTATAGTTACCAAATTTACGACCAAATGTCAATTCTCGGTCCAATGGAACATCACCATATGTCCATGGGAATGAAATCGGCTAATGCCCAGCCAATTTCACAAGCATCAGAAACAGTTGAAAAGCCTGAAAAAATAGAAGTCACAGCTAAACAATGGGCTTGGATTTTTGACTATCCTCAAGCAAAGATTAGCAGTACCGAATTGCACTTACCAGTCAACGAGCGTGCTTATCTAACACTGCAATCACCGGATGTGATACATGGTTTTTATATTCCTGCATTTCGCGTCAAGCAAGACGTAATTCCCGGTGAAACAATCAACTTTGAATTCACTCCCATCCTTGAAGGTAAATATAGACTGCGGGATTCACAGTATAGCGGTACTTACTTCGCTGCAATGCAGGCTGATGTTGTTGTAGAATCTGCTGAAAAATATCATCAGTGGTTAAAAGAAGCATCAAATCGCCAACCATCTGCCGCATTCAATCAAGCAGCGTCAGAATATACGAGTAAATCAGATAAAGCAATTGAGAGCAATTGGCCAACAGTTAAGCCTGCGGAACCTCCTGTAGTTAATTATCACAGTTAATTGGTAATGGGTAATGGGTAATTGGTAATTGGTAATTGGTAATTGGTAATGGGTAATGGGTAATTGGGCATTAAATTAATATATAGCGAGCGAGACGTATGTCCTTGCGGACACGCTTAGCTAACGCACTCCGGTAGTGCTAACTCCTAACTCCCGTACAGACGTAGCATTGCTACGTCTCTACAAAACTAACTCCGGTGGTACTAACTCCGGTGGTACTAACTCCGGTGGTACTAACTCTCAATCCAAAATCTAAAATCTAAAATCCAAAATTGAAATGACTAGCACTCAAGACAAAAATATCGAAGTTCTTAATGAACATCATCATCATCCTCCAACAACTTGGAAAACCTACTTTACTTTCAGTACCGACCATAAAGTAATTGGTATCCAATATATAGTTACTGCCTTCGTATTTTTCCTGATTGGTGGGGTTTTCGCGATGATTATTCGCGGCGAATTAATTACCCCAGAATCAGACTTGGTAGACCGCACTGTTTATAATGCTATGTTTACCATGCACGGTACCGTAATGCTGTTCATGTGGACGTTTCCAGTACTGGCAGGTTTGGCGAACTACCTCGTACCTTTGCAGATTGGAGCCAGAGATATGGCGTTCCCTCGTCTGAATGCTCTTGCCTTCTGGATGGTTCCTGTGTTTGGAATTATACTGATGGCGAGCTTCTTCGTTCCTGGAGGTCCTGCACAAGCTGGTTGGTGGTCTTATCCACCTGTAAGTACTCAAAATCCTACGGGTCTTTTATTTAATGGACAGTTCCTGTGGCTGATAGCTGTGGCATTATCGGGGGTATCTTCGATTTTGGGTGCGGTAAATATTGTTACTACAATTTTCCGGATGAGAGCGCCGGGAATGGGCTTTTTCAAAATGCCTGCTTATGTGTGGACGGTATTAAGCGCTCAGATGATTCAATTGTTTGGATTGCCTGCATTAACTGCCGGTGCGGTAATGCTGTTGTTCGACCTCAGCGTGGGAACTAGTTTCTTTGACCCGGCTAAGGGCGGCGACCCAGTTTTGTACCAGCATTTTTTCTGGTTTTATTCGCATCCTGCGGTCTATGTAATTATACTGCCAATTTTCGGAATTTTTTCCGAGATATTTCCGGTTTACGCTCGCAAGCCGCTATTTGGTTACAAAGTGGTAGCCGTTTCATCCTTGATTATCACTGGATTGAGTGCTGTGGTATGGGTTCACCATATGTTTGCTAGCGGTACTCCCGGTTGGATGCGGATGTTGTTTATGTTCTCCACAATGTTGATTTCCGTACCCACTGGAATCAAGGTATTTGCTTGGGTAGCCACTGTTTGGGGAGGAAAATTACGGCTTGATACACCAATGTTGTTTGCATTGGGTGGATTAACGATGTTTGTCTTTGCTGGTATCACTGGTATTATGCTGGCTGCGGTTCCCATTGACATTCATGTTAATAATACTTACTTCGTTGTAGGTCATTTCCACTATGTGATTTATGGTGCAACGGTAATGGGTATTTATGCGGCCTTATACCATTGGTTCCCCAAGATGACTGGAAGGATGTATTACGAAGGTTTGGGTAAATTGCATTTCTGGTTAACCTTTATCGGTGCAAACCTCAACTTCTTCCCCATGCACCCATTAGGATTACAAGGAATGCCCCGTCGAGTTGCTTCCTACGATCCAGAATTTGCATTTTGGAATGTCATTGCGAGTATCGGTGGATTTATTTTAGGAATGTCTACGTTACCGTTTTTACTTAATATGATTAGTTCATGGGTTGATGGTAAGAAAGCACCAGATAATCCTTGGAGAGCAATTGGTTTAGAGTGGTTAGTTTCTTCACCACCACCTGTGGAAAACTTTGAAAAACAGCTACCAATTGTGATTGCTGAACCCTACGGTTATGGGAAATCAACACCTGAAGATTTAGTTGCTAATGCTGCGGATTTGAATTAAATCAGTAGTAAAGAGTTCCCAAATTCTAACTGGAATTCACATCAAGGATAAATTGCGATCGCGATTCACTGAGTTTCCTGATTCTAGTAGTTTATTTCATTAGTTTTGAGAGGTTCGTAGTTGCGATTTATCGCTCAAATTAAGGGCTAAAGCCCAACTACAAACATTTAAATTTAATAACATGGACTACTAGTTGGAACTCTTAACAGTCAACAAGGAACACTTAGGTTTATTGATTTTTTCAATTTTCAATATTGAGTCCTATATTATGAATACTACAAACGGGAATATGGCACAGGCACAAGATGAATTACAGTTATCAAATAGTGCAATTTTAGCCGCACACGAACATGATGAAGAAGGCAATAGTATGTTTGGCTTCATTGTGTTTCTGCTTTCGGAAAGTGTGATTTTCTTAAGTTTTTTTGTAGGATATATAGTCTACAAAACCACAACTACAGATTGGCTACCAGCAGGAGTTGAAGGGTTAGAGGTTCGAGAACCTGCCATAAATACAGTAATTCTAGTTTCGAGTAGTTTTGTAATTTATTTTGCAGAAAGAGCTTTAAAAAATCATAACGTTTGGCTTTTTCGCCTATTTTGGCTATTAACAATGGCGATGGGAAGTTATTTTCTATATGGGCAAGCTGTTGAATGGAATAGTCTAGAATTTAGTTTTACATCAGGTACATTTGGTGGAACTTTTTACTTGTTAACTGGCTTCCATGGTTTACACGTTTTTAGTGGTGTTTTGTTGCAGTTAACTATGTTGATTCGTTCGTTTATTCCTGGTAATTACGAAAAAGGTCATTTCGGTGTAGATGCAACTTCATTATTTTGGCACTTTGTTGATGTAATTTGGATTATTTTATTTCTACTTCTTTATGTTTGGCAATAAGAATAGGTCAAAGGTTAAAGGTTAAAGGTCAAAGGTGTAATAACTTATAACAACTAACAACCAACAACTATCCACTAACAACTAACAACCAACAATTAACTATGATTATTGATGACGAATATTACGATGTAATAATTATCGGTACTGGTGCTGGTGGAGGGACTTTAGCTCGTAAATTAGCACCTACTGGAAAGAAAATTCTCGTTTTAGAACAAGGAGAATTCTTAGAAAAAGAAAGTTCGCAATTAGTTGATGTGGAGGTTTTTAAAAAAGAAAATTTCCATGCACCAGAACAATGGTATGAAGAAGAAGGTGACTTTTTCTATCCTCAAACAAGTTATTCTGTTGGTGGTAATACCAAAATTTATAGTGGTGTATTACAACGGATGCGAGAACAGGATTTTGAAAAAGTTCAGCATCAAGATGGTATTTCTCCGGAATGGGAAGTTAAATACAAAGATTTTGAATCTTACTATACAGAAGCTGAAAAACTTTATCAAGTCCACGGTCAAACTGGTGATGATTTAACCGAACCTTCTCGTAGTCAAGGTTTTCCTTTTGCTGTAGTTGATAGTGAACCACAAGTTGAAGATATTTGTAATAGTATCTCCAAACAAGGATTACATCCAGCATACCTTCCTATTGGAATCGGAGAACAAGGACGAACTGATGCAGAAGATACTGGAATTTCTCCTACAATTAAAGCTCATGATAATGTGACGCTGAAAACTTCTGCAAAAGTTGTATGTTTACACACCAATCCTTCAGGAAAAGAAGTTAAAGCTGTAGAAGCAAGAATTGGAGAACAATCTTATTTGTTCATAGGACATATTATTGTACTTTCTTGTGGTGCAATAAATTCCGCAGCATTATTATTACGTTCTGCTAATGAAAAACATCCTAAAGGACTTGGGAATAGTTCAGATTTAGTAGGACGTAATTTGATGAAACAATTGATGACGGTATTAGTACAGCTTACTAACACTACCAACTCTGGATTGTTTCAAAGAACTCGCTATATTAATGATTTCTATTGGGGTGATGAAAATTTTGCTTACCCCATGGGTCATATTCAAAATTCTGGTGGTATTCTTCAAGATGTAATCTTCTCTGAATCACCACCACTTTTATCGGTTGTCGCTAAATTAATGCCAGAATTTGGCTTAAAACAATTAGCAAAACGTTCTATCGGTTGGTGGTTACAAAGTGAAGATTTACCAACACCAAAAAATCGCGTTCGTGTGGATAATTCCAAATTATATATAGATTATAAAGCGAATAACACCGAAGCACATGACCGTTTAATTTATCGTTGGATTGATGTACTCAAAGCCGTAGATGGAAATAAACAAAATATTTATCCTCGTGGTGAAACACCAATTCAAGTAGTAGCTCATCAGTCGGGAACTTGTCGTTTTGGGGAAGATTCTAGAACTTCAGTTCTCAATCTTAATTGTCGCACTCACGATATAGATAATCTTTACGTTGTCGATAGTAGTTTCTTTCCTTCCATTTCTGCAACTAGTCCCGGTTTAACAGTTATTGCTAACAGTTTACGGGTAGGAGAGCATTTGATTGAAAGGTTAGGATAAGCAAAGGGATGGGGGATGGGGAGACAAGGGGATAAAATTCTCAACTCCTAACTCTTAACTCTTAACTCTTAACTCTTAACTCCTAACTCCTAACTCCTCCCTATTCCCTATTATTTACATCAATATTAACTTGCCAAGTTTGTAAGGTAGTTCCTAAAAATTGATCTAGTTCTGTTAAAGCATTCAGATATTGAATAGTAGCGGATAATTCGGCATTTTGTGCTTGAACTAAATCATTGCGAAATTTGACAATATCTATAATTCTGATATTACCACCTAATTTTTGTTTTTGTTGTTCGATATCAAGTAGTCTTTTTGATAGTTGAGTTGCTTGTCTTGCTAATTCTAGTTGCGAAAAGCTTAAATTAATATTTCTAATTTTATCTTGTAGTTGAATATCTAGATTTTGATTGGTATCTTGAAAACTATTTTCTGATTTTTCTAAATTAATTCGTGCTGCTTCTACTCCTTGCTGTAAAGATAAATCCCCGATAGTCCGAGTTATAGCTAATCCGGCTCTTGCATCATTACTTTGATTGCTACCATCGCTCAGATCGACATTCAAACTTAAATCCCAGCGTTTTTCATTCTTTGCCAACATCAATCCAATTTTATTTGTTTCTAAGTCAAGTAGCGATTGTAAATATAATGGTTGATTTTTAATTGCAGTTTGTTTAAGGTTTTCTAAATCAAGTTGAACTCTTTCAACTGTGGGTATTTCTGCTGCCTCTATTTTGGTATTTTTGTCAATATCAAGAATTGACAATAGTGCTAATTTACTTGATTCTAAATTATTCTGTGCTGCAAGTAAGCTAACACGAAGGTTGGCAATATTTGCTTCTTCCTGAACAATTTCAACTGGTGCTATTCTCCCAGCCGCAATTAAAGCTTTGGTCACTTCTAATGATTCTTGGGCATTTTTGAAAGATAGTTCTTCAATTTTAACTCTTTCTTGAGCTTCTAGTAATTGCCGATAAACAGTGATACTTGTGGTAATTGTATCGGCTAATGTTCTTTTTAAATTAATAATATTATTTTGCTCACTGATGCGTGCTAACTCAATCGAGGCTTTATTAACTGTAATTCCAGCACCTCTTAATAATGGTTGACGGAAGCTTAATTGTAAGTTTTGGTCAAAGTTATTATTATTAATATTACTGATATTATTATTGCCGTTATTAGTTCTAGTATTACCAACCCAACCAAAACTAATTTCTGCTCCTGTGGGAATTTTCATCGATACTTTTGCATCAAGATTACCATTATATTAGTTGTGTTGCCTAATTTATTTGTAGATAAAGATAATGTAGGTGTAAAATCAGGATTGAATTTATCTTCTGCAACTGCTAATTCTCCTTTTTGTACTGTTCTATCTAAATAAGCATTTTTAATTTCTGTGTTATTTGCTAATACTAATACAACGACATCTTTTAACATTAATCTCTTAATATTATTGTCTGATTCTGGTGTAATTTTGAAAATTGCTGGATAATTATTTTGATTTTTTTCTGTGGATGAATTCGTTTGACTATAAGCAGGTAAATTTTGATAAAGCACTAACAAAATAGCGACGGCAATCAAATTAATTTTGTTAATCAATAAAAATAATTCAGAGTTTTTCATATTTAATTTACATAATGTTTCAGCCGGAACAGTGATATTTATGTAAGAAAAAGATAGTTGTTAATTTTGATTGATTCTTTTTGTCAAATAACAGGTTTATTTAATCTAAAATCTAAAATTTAAAATCTAAAATATCTTGGTCATTTAAGACGACCTTAACGCTTTTACAGGGTCTAATTGACTAGCACGTAAAGCCGGGAAAAAACCCGCTCCTACTCCTACTAATAAAGCCGAACCTAAAGATAAACTCACAGTTTTTAATTCAAATTTGTAGGGTAAACTAAATGTCTGAGCAACAACAGTAGTAATCCCATGTACTGCGGTAACAGCGGTGATTCCTCCGAACAAACTTAAGATGGCTGCTTCCAGAATAAATTGCCATAAAATCTCGGATTTTGTAGCACCAATTGCTCTTCTCAAACCGATTTCCGCAGTCCTTTCTATAACAGCTGCAATGGTAATATTTGTAATTCCCACACCACCAATTAATAATGCAATCATCCCCACTACAGTTAGTCCTTGGGAAGCCATTTCTAAAGTTTGTTTTTGGGCTACAATCTCTTCGATATTACTATAAGCATACACTTCTGCATTAGGTAAACGTTTTTTTAATAATTCTTCTGCTTTGGTTTTAATTTCCTCCATTTTTTCCGGGTACAGTGGACGAATTGAAATCGATTCAATATTCTCCATCCCTGTCATGGCGCTGTATATCGAAATTGGTAACAATATCATTCCTTTTGGTTCTTCACCAAAGCTTATTTTACTTTCAATAACTCCTACTATTAAATAAAGTCTGCCATCGCTAAATAATTGCTGTTCTAAAGGATTTTCTTGTTGAAATAATTGTTCTGCTAAAACTTTATCGATAACAATTACTGGTCGATATTTGGTAAAGTCATTGGAATTTAAAAACCGACCTTTTAATAGTTTTCTACCTGTAGTTTTGAGATAATCTTGAGTAACTGCGAACATTTGTGGCTGAGCTTCTTGCGCTTGAAAAAAGACTTTATTCTCATATCCACCAAAACGATTGATACCACTAATAGCAGTAATATTCTGAATATTGCGTTGTAGGTAAGTCATATCTGTTAAATTTATACTTCTTCCTTCAACTTCAATATAATAACTCCCAATTTGTACTTGAGGTGCGTCTCTTGCTGCTAATTGTTCGGCAATAACTGCACGACTAATATCACCAACTTGCAAAGTAGCATTTACCGCACCAACTCCCATAAATACGCCCAAAGCTGTTAATGTAGAACGCAATTTATTAGCTACTAATGATTTACAACTGAGGATAATTAAATCTTGGATAGAAAGCATTTTGGTTATCTATTATTCTGATTTAGCATCATCTTGATTAATTAATGTTCCGGGTTTTAAAATCACATCTGGTAAAGTCATAATCATTTTCTCACCCGCTTTCAAACCAGATTTAATTTCGACTTTATTTGCACCTTCTAAACCCAAAGTTACTTTGCGTTTTTGAGCTTTGTTTTGCGCGTCTTTAATCCATACAAACGTTTCTCCTTCATCACGTTGAACTGCTTCAAGATCGACAGCAACAACTTGTTTACGCTGTTCGACAACTATTTCCACACTGACTTGACTACCAGGAATTAAATCACCACTAGGTCGATCTAATTCTATTGTTGCAGGAACTTTAGCTTGTCCAGAAGCACCACTATATCCACCTCCAATATCATCGCTAGATGTGGCAATTGGATGTATATTTTTAATCCGTCCAGAGAATTCTTTCGCACTCGGACCAATAGTTTTAACCCGCACTAATTGATTAACTTTCACTTTCCCAGCTTCTAAAGTTGCGAGTTGAAGTTTAACTATTTCTTGTCGCGGATTCCCTAAAACAAGTAATACTTTGCCCGTTTCCATTCCATCACCATCTTTAACTTGAACGTCAAGAATTTTGCCACTAATGGGAGCAGTCACAAGATTGTTTTTTAACTGTTCATTAATCGAATTACGCTCAACTTTTGCCCGCTGGAGTTCAGTTTTTTGGTTTTGGACTGTAGAAATTGCTTCTCTAAGTTCAGAACGCGCACTCAAGAGCTTTTCTTGTTCGGGTGTTGCACGTTTTTGCTCTAGCTGCATTTTCTTTAATTCACCCTTATCGCTTTTAATTGTTAAAATTACCTCTTGTAATTCTGACTGTATTCCTAACAAAGTTTGACGCTGTTCTTCTTTTTCACGCTGCTGCTCCATTTGCTTTGTTTGATATTCAAGCATATTATTTCTAACTTCCAATTCACTGTCTCTCAAATTAGATTCAGCACCACGAACTGCTTCTAGTTGTGTTTGTAATTCATCTCCTGGAATAAAACCTTTGGATGCGAGCAATTGGGAATTCTTCAGCTTGTTTTTTTCTCCCTGCAACTTTTCTTTAGCTTCCGCAATCTTTTCTTGGATTTTAATTAAAGCTAATTGCTGTTTCTGGTTTTCAATTTGTAGCTTTTTACGACTTTCTTGGGCTAATTGTTGCTTGGAATTAGCAATTTTTTGCTCAAGTTCTTTGACTTTTTCTTGTCCACGGATAATTTTTAACTGCTGATTTTCGATTTCAAATTTTTTAATTGGCTTACGTAATTCCTGTTCTGCGGTAGCTAATTTATCTCGTGCTTCTACCACCTTTTCTTGACTACGTGCAAAAGCTAATTCTTTACTTCTAATCTGTAAATCTTGATCTGCAAGATTTTTTTGCCCTTCAGCGTTACGTAATATTACTAATTTATCCCCAAATGTAACAGAGTCGCCGATTTTCACCAGTACTCGTTCTACTACGACACTTGTGGGGGCTTTAATTTCCTGTTGTTCTCCCAATTCCAGCGTACCACCTTCACTGACGGTGATTTCCACATCTCCCAAGGCGACAGGAACCACAGGTAAAGCCACCGCACTGCTAGATCGATCCCGCGCGCGCAGCAAAAACAGCCATCCACCCACACCCATAACAGCCAAAATTGCTGATAAAATTAACCACCTGATGCCAGCTTTGAATCTTTTCTTACCTTCAACGGATAATTCCATAGCCTAGATAGCAAGGATCGACGAGTATAAAAATTCTACCTTATCCTTGCTTTATCAGAAGTAAAAAAATCTTTCATTGTAATTAAGAATGCTTTTCTCAGTAGAATAATAAGAAATAGGTTCTTACTTAAAATAAAACCAATTCACAAATATAAATTCCTAATTCCTAAATTTTAACCTTTGACCTTTGACCTTTAACCTGAATTAGGTTCACCAAACAAAACCAGCGAACAACTAACTGATGAAAGCACTTTGCTAGTCACGTCGCTAACAGCTAATCCTCCGGCTGTACGACGGCGAAAGGAACGTAAAATTAACATATCATAGGAACTAGCTTGATTGATAATCACTTTGGCTACGTCATCTTGACGAATCGTTTGAATTAATACTTCTTGACGAGATTTACTTTGATTCAGCAATGAAGAAAGTTCTGATTCAAATAAAGCAATTTCTTGATCAGTAGTTTTTCGTGGACACACCTGTAATAATGTCACTGCTGCTTCGTTCGTATCAGCGAAAAGTTGAGCAAATTGAATTACACGTAAAATTTGAGGAGTAATACTTCTCACAGGAACAAGGATACGATGAATGTTTATCGGTTCATCGAGTAAACGCATCACCGCTACTGGACAATGAGCAGACCAAAAAACATTGTCGATAATATTACCAAATAAACGCGCTTGTAAACTACTATTTGGACTCCAACCCATGACAATTAAATCAGCATTTTGTTCTCTTGCTGCACGACTAATTCCCCGTGCTAAATCATCATCAATCCGAATTAATGGTTGAGCTTGGGCTTGAAATTCTTCACTAATTGTGATCGCTTGTTGCAATAATAGCTTACTTCGTTTAATGGAAACCTTTAATTCCGGTTCATCCATATAAACGTGTGCTTTCGGAATTGATAAAGGTACAATTATCCCTTTTTCATGATGGGCTAATAATGCTCCCATTTCAATTAAATATCTTGCAGTATTAGGATTATAAATAGGCACTATTACTTTAAAAAGATTTTGATAAATAAAATTATCATTATCTAAATTCAAGTCTACATTTTCTGTTTCTACTTCGTGTTTTTGAGGATTTTTTTGTAAATTTGCTTGAGGTACCTTTAAATTACGTCCGAATTTTTCTGTTAATACCGGACCTAAAATAGCCGTAACTAACATTAAAACAATTATGGTGTTAAATACAGAATCTGTAATAATTCCGGCATTTTTACCTACTAATGCAGCGGCTAAAGTTGCAGCTACTTGAGGTAAAGATAAAGACCACATTGTTAGGGTTTCATTCCAGTTGTAGCCATAAAGTAATTTAGCTGTGAATGCTGCTAAAAATTTACTACTAATTAATGCCCCAACTATTCCTAAAGTTAATAATAATTCAGAAGTCAGGCTAGATATAAATCCAGCTAAATCTATCAATAACCCCATATTGATAAAGAAAAAAGGAATAAATAAGGTACTTCCCACAAATTCTACTTTCTCTTCTACCGGGGAATGTCCCACTACATCATTTACCGCTAACCCTGCTAAGAATGCTCCGACAATTCTATCTACATTGACAATCTGCGCTCCTACTGAAGCTAAAAATACTGCTAATAAAACGAATAGAAATTGATTACTTTGTTCGTCCCCAGTGCGACGAAAATACTCTTTTCCAGCCCAATCGAAACCAAATAAAATTACTGCTGAATAAATTGCCAGAATAGCTAATTGCATGACTACACTAGCAATCGAAAATTCACCATCACTAACTGATACACAAATCGCCAATACTAATAATGCCGCAATATCGGTAAAAATTGTTGCACCAATAGTTACTGTAACGGCTTGATTACTAGTCACTCCCAAACGGGTAATAATGGGAAAACCTAAGAGAGTATGAGAAGCCAGCAGAGAACCAATTAAAATTGAAGCATTCCAACCAAAATCAAAAAACCTTCCTACTGTCATCCCAAAAATAAGGGGAATTAAAAAAGTTGCAATTCCAAAACCCAAGGAACGGTTTTTTGTTCTGCGAAAGTCTTCTAAGTCTATTTCTAAACCAGCAACAAACATTAAATAAATTTTACCAATGTCCGATAGCAACTTCATGGTTTCACTTTCTGCATTCAAGACTCCTAAACCATCAGGACCTAAAAATATTCCTGCTGTTAATAATCCCACTAATCCCGGAAGTCTTAAACGTTCAAAAATTGGCGGTACTATCAGAATTACGAGTAAAAGAATCGTAAAAGCGACTATAGGACTCTTTTGAATTTCTTGTAATATTTGTTCCATAATCAATATTTTATGATTCTCGTTTTTTTTTTGATAATATGTAGGTTTAATTATTTTTCAATTGTTTATTATTAGAATTTATCTATTAGTAGGGTGTGTTAAATACCTGTGTTAGCTTATGTGCGTTTAACTCAACATTAAAGTTTTTGCTTTAATAATATTAATGTACAAAAGTCTAACTATTTTTTGTTCATTTATGACTATTTTTATCCAATCGCCATAAAATTAACTAATTGTAGCGTGAATTCCAGGATAATCACAGAAGTCGGGTTTTTACAATAAATATGTGCAATACCACAAAGCAGTCATAAAAACTAGACTTTTTACTCCCATGAATCACTAGAAATTTGTTTTTTTGCGGAAATAATCGCGATAAACCAATAAAAAAGCCACCTCAAGGGGTGACTTGGCTATTTATACAAAGCTGAAAAATTTTTAAATTAAATTCTTAGCTAGCAGCATCTGCTTCTTCTATAGCAGCTTTGGGTGTATTTTTAAACGCAAACCGTAAGAAAGGTGGTGCTAAAAACGTCGTTAAAATGACCATAATAATGATCGCTGCTTGCAAAGGTTTATCAAGTGCGCCGCTAGCTGCACCAATTCCCGCAAATACTAGCCCCACTTCACCCCGTGGAATCATTCCCACACCAATGGCTAAGCGATTAATTCCCGGTTTACCGAAGACTGCCCAACCCGTAATTACTTTACCAATAATCGCGACTACAATCAAAAATGCCGCTAAAACTAAACCTTGACGATTTTCCGGAACTACAGGATTAAGGACGCTTAAATCAACTCTGGCTCCTACAGTTACGAAGAAAATTGGCACAAGTATATCTGCAATCGGAATTACTTGTTCGTCTAGTTCATTACGTTTATCGGTTTCATCAAGAACTAAACCAGCCGCAAAAGCACCTAAAATTGCTTCTAAATGGATTGCATTGGCAAGAAAAGACATCAATAATGCAAAGATAAATGCCGGAATTACGATGTTTCCTCTTGTTTTCAATATTTCGGCACTGAGATTAAAAGCTTTATTGAAGAATTTACCCAGTAAAATCGAACCGAGTAGAAAAACTGTGGCGCTGATAATCAGGTAAATGACATTGGAAATATCAACTTCACCAGTTTTCGCCAAACTTGCCACTACTGCTAAAACGATAATACCTAAAACATCATCAATTACCGCCGCACCGACAATAATTTGACCTTCTGCTGATTTAAGATATCCTAGCTCTGATAAAACTTTTGAGGTGATACCAATACTTGTTGCTGTTAAAGCTGCACCGGCGAAAACCGCTGGAATTGTCGGCACATTAAACAAAAACATCAAACCCGCTGTTCCAGCAACAAAAGGAGCAGCTACTCCCACCACAGCTACAACAGCAGCTTGATAACCAACTTTTTGCAGTTCTCTCAAATCCGATTCCAAACCAATTTCAAACAGCAGGACAATTACACCTAATTCTGCCAAAATTGAAATTGCTTCGCTTTGACTGGCAAAAATTGCCTCTACCGCTTCCGGGCTTGGTTTATCAAAAAATTGTAAAGCAGTCATTATTAGGGAATCGGAAGCACTCGCACCGCTTTCGGGAAACACGATCAAATTTAGTGCAGAAGCACCGACTACTACACCACCCACTAATTCACCCAAAACTGGGGGAAAGTCCAGCATTCTGGACAACTCACCACCTAATTTACTAGCAAGATAAATTACAACTAAACTCAGTAGTACCCCTGCAAGGACAATGGGTGCATTTTCAGCTTCGGCTGTTGCCAGTAGATAATTTTCTGGCGCAATCAGTTCAAGTGGATAATTCATTGATGTATTAATTAATTTTCCGTTTCAAAGGTTTGCTGTGTTTGTTAAGGATAAGCAATTTTGATCTAGGTTATTATTAACTATCCTAATACGATTTGAGACTTTGGATTAAATAATCAGTCAAAAACAAGTATTTAGCTATTTTTGAACACAAATAAAATCGCTGTATTTTATTACTTTTCCCTCTCCTAATTTCTGACTAAATAATTTCTTTTGTACAATTACTTAGCAACTTTATTTGAAATAAACTTTCTATTAATTAACCCCCTCGGCTTTTTTAAACTGAACCATACCATAATTAGATCATATTTAATTAGGCTTACACAAAACAAATTTTACTAAGTAAGACACAGCAAAGCCGCAATATAACCCTCGGTATTTGGATGCGGCTCGTTTGCGGTTTTCAATTCGATATTTATCCCAAGGCAGTTTCGTTGTATCCAGTGGTGGGATAATCTGCGGTCATATCATTAGTAGGATAGCTGACTAAGCTCAAGGCTTGTTTTAATGCTTCCTCACGCTCCATGACTATGTGATGAGGAGGCAACAGATTGAAGATTCCCAATTTTTGCAGTCTCTGCTTAATCTTGCCTTTAGCACCGACGATAAATACATGACGACCTTTATCAAGCGCGTCTTTAATCATATTCTCTACTGCTAAAGAACTAGTTACACCAATGTGTGGCACATCGGCTAAGTCTAAAATTAACACGTCGTGGTCTTTCATCGCGGTTTGTTCGCGAGCGATAGCTTTGGAAACTCCAAATATCATCGGTCCTTCAAGGTGGAACAACAACACACGATTGTTAGCTCGATCTAATAAGTCTTTTTCTACATCGTTCAAGATAATTGCATCATCAGCATCGGTAATTGTCTTGACTTCTTCAGAACGAAGATTGGTTAAACGTTCAATGGTCAAGATATTCGCAACGAATACCCCAACACCAACCGCAACAATTAAGTCAACAAATACAGTGAGAATTATCACACCGTACATAATCAAAGCCGCTTTGATAGATACTTTGTGAGCGCGTTTGAGGAAGCTCCAATCAATGATATTGATACCTACTTTCAATGCGATCGCTGCTAATACTGCTAGAGGAATTACAGAAGTTAAAGGTGCAGCCCACAAGACTATGACTAATAAAATCAAGGCACGAGTTATACCAGAAAGCGCCGTGCGAGCGCCTGTTTGAATGTTAACAACCGTTCCCATTGTCGCACCAGCACCAGCAATACCGCCAAATAATCCAGAAGCAATATTACCTATACCTTGACCGATTAATTCTTTATTAGAATCGTGTTCGGTGCGAGTCAAACTATCGGCAACTACTGATGTGAGTAAGGCATCAATACAGCCCAACATACCCAAAACCAAAGCGTCGATCAGCATGGTTTGGAATAATCCTGCATTAAATGTAGGCGTTACGAATTGAGGTAAACCTGCTTTTATTTCACCAATTCTGCGGATACCTTCTACATTACCAAAGAATACAAGAGAAACAACTGTTCCTATAACTAAAGCCGATAGCTGCGGGGGAATATACTTATTTATCTGCTTGGGAGAAAATACTAGAATGGCAATAGTTAACACAGCCAAAATAGTTTCAATCGGTTGAATATTTGCAATTAAGTTAGGTATATTTTGCACCGTACCCAGCACCCCACCCGCAGGACTTTTCTGTCCTAAAAACGGTGCTGTTTGCAAAATAATTAGAATTATCCCAATTCCCGACATGAAACCGGAAACCACCGTATAAGGCATTAAAGTCACGTATCTTCCCAATTTCAATGCACCAAGGATAATTTGAACTATCCCAGCCATTACCACTACGGTAAAGGCTAATGCTAATCCAGCGGCTCTATCCCCCCCTTGCGACGCTATCATCTGAGCAATAACCGCAGTCATTACCACTGTCATCGGTCCGGTAGGCTCGGAAATTAATGTCGGAGTACCACCAAATAATGCTGCAAAAAAGCCGATTAAAATAGCACCGTAAAGTCCCGCCGCCGGACCAGCATCGGAAGCTACCCCGAAAGCCAGTGCCATCGGTAAAGCAATAATTGCCGCAGTCAAACCACCAAAGATGTCTCCGCGCAGGTTCCTAAAATGGATCTGATTGGTTATTTGCATTGTAAAAACACCATATTGTGTTGATTTTTTGAATTACTCATTTCGCCTCAAATTAAGCAAAAATTTTCCCTACCTGCTCAAGCATCAAAACTTGGCAAGCAATAATAGAAAGTACCATTGTCAACAGCAGATATTCAGTTCACAAAAAGATTTCCTACAGGATTCCCTACACCAATAAGTATTATCTTAAATAATAAAGGTTATCATCCGTGATAATGCTTTTTATTAATGTTTTAGTTTGAGACCAGACCCTAATGCAGCAAATTACATTGCTAATTAGTCTATATTAATCATGGATTATTAACTTTATGATTTTTTTATGATTAGCATAGATGTAAATCTATGAATTAATCGATTGCCATAACCAATAATACAACGTATGTGTAAAAAATAAATCAATCAAAGTTTAATATTGCTGATAAAAGTTGAAGTTTTGACTTATCAAAAGATTGTTCATCAGTTATCTGCTTTATTTTTGATCAAGCTGTTGCTGCAAGGTTTGACGCATCACATCCACGGGGACAGTTTCCCGTTGCAGCCAAATCTTTAGAGCCGCAGCACCTTGTTGAACCAACATTTCTAAACCGTCGATCGCAATTACACCTGTGGTTTGTGCATATTGCAAAAATTTTGTCGGGCTGGGAGTGTAAATTAAATCGTAAACAATTACACCTTTTGGTAGATGCGCGAATAATTCCGGTTCCAACGGTGAATTTTCAATCTGGGGATACATCCCAATAGGAGTAGTATTAATTAACAAATTTGCTCGATCAATTATTTTTGGTAAAGCATCCCATTGATGAATTTGTAAATTAACGACTAACGGTGAATCTTGCCAACTATTGCGGAATTCTACTAACTTTTGTAAATTACGTCCCACCACATCAACCGATGCACAACCCAATTGAGTACAACCTGCAACAACGGCTCTAGCAGCACCACCATTACCCAAAACCACTGCTGTGATTTGACTCCAATCTCTATCTAATAATTGCAAAGGAGCAATAAACCCTTCGACATCAGTATTTGTGCCTATCCACCTGTGGTTTTTACGAACCACTGTATTAACTGCACCTACAGCTTGAGCGATTGGTTCAATTTCTGAAAGTAAAGGTATTATTGCTTGTTTGTGGGGAATGGTAGCGTTAAACCCCACAACACCAATCGCTGCAAAACCATCAAGGGCTTTTGCTAAATTCTGAGGTTCGATGGGAAAGGGAAGATAAACATAATTTAATCCTAACTTCGCCAAAGCTGCATTATGCATCAACGGGGAAAGCGAATGTTCTACCGGATGTCCTATTACTCCAAGTAATTTAGTTGTACCTGTAATCATGAGTTTTGAGCTATTAGTTGTTAGTTCTTATTTACTCATGAAAAGTTGCTCCTTTTGTTAAAATATAATTCTTAATCAAATTGATTTGTGTACAACCAGAATTAATGAGACGTAGCAATACGCCCCGTCTCTACATTTTATGTTTGTCAATCTTCCAATTTTACTTGTTTCCCTTTCTCATCAGTTCGATAAACTAAATCACGCTCTCCGTCAGTAACTACAACTTTCCAACCAGGAACTATTACTTGAGCGCAAAGTGTATCGGGTTGTGCTAAACCTAAACAACTATCTCCCCAACTTTGTTTTTGTGCTTGAGTTATCCGCAGTGCAGCTAGAGGTTTACTCACACGCTTTGTTGCATCAGATAATACTGCGCTTTTGACTTTTGGGGGTAATTCATTCACAGTTGAATCATCTTTTGGAGAAGGTGTTGGAGTTGTTTCAACTGAAGGAGAATTATTTGGTATAGCAGGTGTTTGAGTTGTTTCAATTTCTGGAGAAGTTGTCTGATTATTAGTACAGGAAGTTATAGAAAATACTAATAAGCAGATAGTAAAAGCGAGTGTAATTTTACGAATTAATTGTAGGAAATTATATTTCATTTATATTTCATTCTAATTTTTTAGAATTATATAGGAATCCGGTTTGATTTTTGTATGCCCTTCGGGCAAGCTACGCGAACGCGAAGCGTGGCAAAGCCTTAATTATTTGTGTAGGGAGGCTTTCTTGCTGTCTTGCTTTGATGATTCTAGAAGATTAAGGTGTACTGAGTTTTTTCAATTTTCAAGTAGGATTCCTATAGCAATCTTAAATGATTCGTGAATTACAGGTAGTGCGAGCATCTTGCTCGCCAGAATTAATCACCATCTTGCTCCCTAGCAATAATTAACTAATACTACTATTCTAAGATATTCAAGACTTACTACCTTGAAAGGGTGACACGGTAGCGTCATTATGTGAGAATTGGTTTATGGTGCGTGACGCTACAAGTCTTATTGCTACCTACGTTCAAATTATGTTGTAGGGTCACACACCCTACAGTCTACAGTTTTTTTGCGAATTCCCATAACTGCATAAGTTGATTTTGTTTGCACCTATATTGACTATAGTAGGCAATCCCTTTGCTTTAAACCAAAGTCACCTTAATCTAGGAGAAAGCGAATGGCAAATAAAGTTAATAAAATTTATGCTTTACTTGTTGGTATTAATGAATATCATCCTCAATCAGGAGTAAGTTCGCTCAAGGGTTGTGTTAATGATATTGAAGCTATTGAAACATATTTACACAAGCGAATTGCTACTGATAGTGATCGGGAATTAGTTGTACAAAAATTAACGAATAATTTAGCAACACGTCAAGGGATTATCGATGGGTTTTCACAACATTTAAGCCAAGCTCAGAGTGAAGATGTTGTATTGTTTTATTATGCAGGTCATGGTTCTTATGAGCCAGTACCAGAGGTTTTTCAGCATCTAGAACGAGATGGTAAAATTGAAACTTTAGTTTGTTACGATAGCCGTACATCAGGAGTTCGAGATTTAGCAGATAAGGAATTAAATTATTTAATTGAGCAAGTAGCAAAAAATAACCCTCATATCTTAATTATTTTGGATTCTTGTCACTCCGGTACTGCAACAAGATACCCAGATATTATTGTCGAACGTCAAACAAATACGAGTGGAAATGCAAGAGATTTACAAGATTTTCTTTTTGACCAAGAATGGGTTAATTATCGTTTAAGTAATAGTTATCAGCGACCTAGACACGTTTTAATTTCTGCTTGTCGTGACTTTCAAACTGCGAAAGAGCATACTAATTCAAATAATCAACGTTGTGGCGCTTTTTCTTACTTTTTAACTGAAGCTTTACACCGCACTAATGGTAATTTATCCTATACAAATTTAGTTCAAGATATTAATGCTTTGATAACTGGTAAAGTCAAAGATCAGTCACCGCAAATAGAAGCGCAATCGGATGATTTAATCAAAACTTTTTTAGGAGGTGTAGTAGGGGAACGGATAAATTATTTTACTTTGATTTATGACAAACAAACTCATGATAATTGGGTAATTAACGGTGGAATTTTACATGGTATTCGTCCAACTTCTGAAGGGGAGACTTCTCTGGCGATTTTTGCTCAAGGAACTAATTTAGAAGATTTAGAAGAAGTCGAGCAAGCAATTTGTAAGGCTGAAATTACCCAAGTAATGACAGAAACTAGCAAAGTGCAATTGTTTGATGAGAAAATTAAATTATCTCCAGAACAAGCTTATTGGGCTGTGGTGAGCGATGTTCCCTTACCAAATTTACAGGTATTTTTTAAAGGTGATAAATCAGGAAAAGCAATTGCTCTTGAAGTATTTAAGCAAACGGATAATAAGTTTATCAGAGAAGCTGATTTAGAAGAGAATGCTGATTATTATTTAGAAGCTGTTAACGGTCAATTTTGGATTAAGCAAACTGCTGATAAACAGCCATTAGTCGCACCTCTTCCAGAAGTATCAAATGCAAAACAATATACTCCACAAGATGCACAGACAATCATCAAACGTTTAGAGCATATTGCCCGTTGGAAAAATATTCTGGAATTAAAAACTCCACCTACTAGTCAAATCAAAGCTGGTGATGTGGAGATGGAATTGATTGTTAGTTCTGGAGATAATCAATATTCTTCAAAGCAGGGAATATCTCCTTTATTAGCAGAGTATATCTTTGAAAATAATCAATTTAGCAACCCAGAAGTAAAAATTAAGGTAATCAATAATAGTGACAAAGATGTTTATTTCCAGGTATTGGAATTAGCAGGAGATTACGAAATACAAGTTGCGGAGTTTTTTGAGGAAAAGGGTAGTATGAAATTACCTGCAAAACCAAATCAAGGTGAAAGTATTGCAGTAGGTGATGAACTAGAATGTTTCATTCCTGATGCTTATTTAAATAATGGAATTAGAAATTACGATAACATTTATAAGTTAATTGTTAGTAATAGAGAATTTGATGCAAGTTTACTCCAACAAGAAGGATTAGATAATCCTCCTCCAGTAAATCGCTCTACAGATTTATCTGGTAGTTTTAACCGCTTGATGGATAGTGTTTATACTCGTCAATCCAGAAAAAAAATAGATAAGTACATTGATAACTGGATGACTCAGGAAGTGAAAGTGACTTTGATAAAACCACCTAGTGGAGTAGAAATCAAAGAATCTGAATCTACCAATTTACTTACTGGTGTGGAATTACAATCACATCCAAGTTTGAAAGGTAAATTCAGTATTAATCCTTTACCTCCCAGTAGTCGGAATGTTAATAGTAATTTAATTCCACCAATTTTCTTACAAGAGCAAACCGTTCTTTTACGAGATGGAAAAAGACAGCCTGAACTATACAATTTTAATGAGAGGATTCGCGGTGGTAATGGTAATTTGAGCCTGCTTGAAATTGTAGATATCGAAAATCACGAAAGTGTAACTCCACAAAATCCAATCAAATTATTGGTTAGTAATAAATTATTCTCAGACGAATATATCTTACCCATAGCTTATGATGGAGAATTTTTCTTACCTTTAGGTAAAGCAAAGATGGTAAATGATAAAACAGAAATTACCATTGAGCGTTTACCAAAACCAACTATTGATAGTCGCAGTTTACAAGGTTCAATTAAGATACTTTTTCAAAAAGTTGTTTACGAAACCGCTGGGAAACGATTGGGGATGAATTTCCCCTATCCACTTTTAAGAATTGCCAATATTTCCGAAAGTGGACGGGTACAGTACAATGTTAATGCCAATGAGATTAAAACGAAAGTTGCCTCAGCCAATAAGATTTTACTTTATATTCACGGTATTATTGGCGATACAGAAAGTTTACTTCCTAGCCTCCAATGGGCAAGCTTAGCGGATAAATATGATTTAGTTCTGGCTTTTGATTACGAAAATCTCAATACCACAATTCAAGAAAATGGTAAACTACTCAAACAAAGCTTAGAGGAAGTTGGAATAAGTGCAAACCACGGGAAACAATTAGATATTGTTGCTCATTCAATGGGTGGTTTAGTCTCTCGTGTCTTTATTGAGGAAGAAGGAGGAAATCAAATTGTCAACCATCTAATTATGTTGGGTACTCCTAACGCTGGCTCCCCCTGGCCGAAAATTCAAGATTGGGCTTTTACGGCTCTTGGTATCGGATTAAATCAACTTTCTACCGTCGTTTGGCCTGCAAATATTATTGCCGGATTCCTGGCGCTTTTAGAAGCTAATGACAAGGCTTCCGAGCAAATGAAATACCAAAGTGATTTTATCCAAAGCATTGCTAAAAATCCCGATCCTAATGTGCAGTATACGATAATCGCTGGCGATCGCACTATTCGTCCTGAAGCATTAGAAGTTGTCGGAGGAAATTCGAGTAAAATACAGCGACTGATGCGGAAATTATTTGGTACTACTGTAGATCAGGTTGTAAATCAGGTGTTTTTCCAACAACCAAATGATATTGCAGTGACTACCGAAAGCATTAAAAGCGTTAGTTCAGAGCGAAATCCTCAACCAATAATTATATCACCAATTGCTTGCGATCATAACTCCTATTTCACCACTCAAGCTGGTTTGGATGCTTTAGTTAAAGCGCTGGGTGACGATTTGTAGGGTTTCATTGCACGCCCGACGGGGAATGTAATTCCCCGTCTAATAGTAAAAGTCCTATGAATAAAACTAAAGTATTACGTTGTTTGTATATAGCAATCCTAAATGATTTATGAGAAAACACCATACTCGTAAATTTTTGGGAAGTCAAAAATTTGACTAGAAATTGATAGCTCAAATAAAGCCTTAACCACAGAGAAAGAATGACAAAAAAAGTAAAATTATCGAATCAACCTTTTGGCTTGCAGCCAAATATCTTCTACGGGATTCTGTTCTGGAGCAGAGGCGAGCAAATCTATAGGCAGTTATCAACCATTCTTCTTTATTTAAACCATTATTTAAAGATTCTAAGTAATATGAAGATTGCTTGCGAACGATGATAGCTAGCACCATCCCAAATTATAAAAAGCTTAGAGCCTTGGCGTTGCGATACACCTTTGGTGTCGGCGAAGCCTATCGCAAAAAATTTAAGAAGTTAATTGTATTATCTGAATTTCCTTTTTCTGCCGGGTAAATTAAGAATTCTTTTGTTTTATAATCTAATCCTCCAAAGTAAGTTTGGCGTTCTCTTTCATTTACTATTGGGATTGAAACTCGCTCTTTCTTCTTTCCCCAAACGTACCCTTCACTATCTCCCCACAACAAATGGCATTCATCAACCATAAATACAGCTAGCTCTCCAGACCGGAGGCGGAGCGTCTCCGGCTCCGCTCTATTTCGGCTCGTCGCGTCTCCAACAATTCACAAATTTCTTTTTTTTGAAGCGACTAGCTTTGAGTCATACTTCCAGTAGTAGGTTGGGTTAGACGCACGACAAGTTTTCAAATTAACCAATTAATTAATATTGCGTCGTAACCCAACATCAGTATTTTAATAGTCATTTGATTGGATGAATCTAAAATGTAGAGACGTGATATAATCCCCTCTGTCCACACTTCGCTAACACGTCTGCCAAAGATTTCAAAATCACGCAAAATCATTTTCATACATAATTAAAACTTATTAATTAATCTCTATCTATCAAAATTTTGTATTCATATTTGTTCATAAACTCGTTACTCAACTTTACCTCAAAATTTTTATTGACACAATTCTCAATTAGCCTACGAGATTACAATAGTTTGCACTGTAATATGCTATTGTTATTCTTAGGGGAGCAGTTTATTTACTTTTCAAAATTGTACTCAAATAACCTTCAGAAAAGTAGCAGTTAGCTTGATAATTGCATTGTAAGCGTACTACAACACTAATATTTCTGACAAAAGTATTCAATGCTAATATGAAGCAATGTAAATTTCATTGTGATAATAAATACTAAAAGTAGTGGTTTGAGATACTGATATTGACAAAACGCCATGGATGGATTTATCGCAGCTCAGATTAAGCTTCACTTTGACTATATAGAAGACGAACTTGGTAAAAGGGAATAAATTGTACCATCACCAAATTATTTTGCTGATTAATCCAAAATTGAACTACTCGAATACAGCCCATCCATAAACTATTGCGAACACTGTTGTGATATATCCTTAATTTTGGTGGCTCGGAAGTGATAAAGAAAATGTATTGTGTATTTTATGCAAATACATAATACAAACATTAGCCGAGATTAAAAAAAACCGTGATGGGAGCAGGATTACAGATTAATTGGGTTGTGGTGACTTATGCTTGGTTGCAATTTGTCGCTTGGGGGTTTCTCTCAATTTTGATTGCTGAGGTGGTTAGAGATAGCTATCATGCAGCTTGTCATCATGTGAAATGGCTTGGCAAATGGCACAATAAGCATCATATGGTATACAGACGGGATTTATCGATAATTTCTCTGGAAGCTTATCGGGACTCTCAGCTTTATCACGATATTGTTGAATCGATTTTGCTTTTAATTATAATTAGCGCGATCGCGATTATTTTTCGTCCTTTAGGTTTATGGTTGGGTGTAGTTTACGCTGCGACTTTTCTTTATGGAGCGTCGTTGAGGTATTTTTTGGGTAAAGTTGAAACCGACTATACCCATACACCGGGAATATTGGAAGTGATTCCTTCTGTGTGGTGGGTAAATCGTACTTACCACTGGCGACATCATTTTGATGATGTAAATGCTTATTATAGTGGTGTATTTCCATTAGTAGATAAAGTTTTGGGAACCGCACTTTCTGTAAAAGGTAAAACCATAGCCATAACGGGAGCTAGTGGTAGTTTAGGACAAGCAATGATTGCCGAACTGTTGAACAAGAATGCTAAAGTTGTTGCATTGACAACTCATCCCGAAAAATTTGTCGAACAACCACGATTTACAGTCATACCTTGGGAATCGGGAAACGAAGAAGAATTGCGATCGCGCTTGCAGAAAGTAGATATTTTAATTATTAACCACGGAATAAATGTCTACGGTAGTCGCACTTCGGAGGATATTGATAAATCCTTTGAGGTAAATACATTTTCAGCAGTTAGATTAATGGATGTATTTTTCTCAACTGTTACGGGAGCGGATGATAAAGCAACCAAGGAAATTTGGATAAATACATCAGAAGCGGAAGTATCTCCGGCTTTAAGTCCGTTGTACGAATTGAGCAAAAGAACATTAGGGAATATCATTACTTTAAAACGGTTGAATTCTCCTTGTACAATTCGTAAATTGATATTAGGACCATTCAAAAGTCAATTGAATCCTTATGGAGTAATGTCAGCCAAACAAGTTGCTAGTGGGATTATATTTTTGGCTCGTCGGGATTTTCGGAATATTATCGTGACTGTTAATCCTTTGACTTATATATTTTTCCCAATCAAGGAATTGAGTACCTGGTTGTACTATCGGATTTTCAGTGTTGCCAAATAGGAGGATAAATTTAACTGTAGAGATGTAAGATTTTACGTCTCTATAAAGTTTTTTCTGATTGATTCGTATTCGCGTAATTCATATTTTGTTCTTAAACAGGGAATAGGCAATAGGCAATAGGGAAAGGGTTTCAGTTATCCATAAAATTTGATATGACCTTGCGCTCACGCTCCGCTAACATACTTCTTTTCAGCAACGCCTTTTTATTGGTATTTTATATTAAGTAGTCAAGCCAAAATATTTATATAATTATTACTCAGTTATATAGCTGCTCTCTACTCCCTGTCTCCTATTCATTACCCCAACAAGAACAAAAAGTCAAGCGACTAAATCTAATATCCGATGAGCCATTTCCAACTTGGAACACATGGGAATCTCAACTTCTTTCCCTTGCTGATCTATATATATAGCTTTATTCGTATCGCTGCCGAAACCGCTACCAATTTGATCTATGGGATTAGCAACAATTGCATCTAAATTCTTTCTTTGCAATTTCTCATAAGCTGGTGTCACTATATCCCCAGTTTGAGCCGCAAAACCAATCAATTTTTGATGCTGTTGCTTACAACTCGCTAATTCAGCAATAATATCTCCTACACTCTCCAATGGTAAAGCTTCTGGAAGCGCCTTTTTGGGCAACTTCTCCACACTATATTCCCTTGGCTTTACATCCGCCACAGCCGCAGACATAATAATTACGTCCGCATCTCCGTAATACTGCAACATTTGCGATCGCATTTGTTCTGATGTTTCGACTTTTATACCGCGCACTCCCAAAGGTATATCCCAACTCACCGCACCACAAACTAAAGTCACATCCGCACCGCGATGCAATGCCGCTAGTGCTAAAGATAACCCCATTTTCCCCGTAGCTGGATTGCCGATAAATCTCACGGGATCTAAATATTCTCGCGTTCCTCCTGCACTAATTAATACTTTCTTACCTATAAAATCTCGCTTTCCCCCAGTTTCTAACAACGATTGTACATAAGCAACAATTTCCTGGGGTTCTGCCATTCTTCCCGCACCAACTCTGTCACAAGCTAATAACCCTTTGGCGGTTTCAATACCATAAAAACGTCCAAAAGTCGCCGGTACTCCGCCGTGCAACGGCGGAGCCTGCGGCAACCGGCGTTCCCCGGTCAAAATATTTTGCCAATTCTGCTGTACCGTTTGCTGTTCCCACATATCGGTATTCATCGCCGGTGCAAGTAATATCGGGCAAGTAGAAGCTAAAACGGTGTTTAATAATAGATTATCAGCTATACCATAAACTAACTTTGCCAAAGTATTCGCTGTCAATGGCGCAATTAACATGATATCCGCCCATTCTCCCAACTGTATATGTAGGGGACGAGAGTTAGTTGATTGCCAAAAATTCTCGTCAGTATAAGCAGGGTGACGAGAAAGAGTAGCGAAAGTTAAGGGAGCAATAAACTGTTGTGCGGAATCGGTGAGAATTGTTCGTACTTCTACCCCAGATTTAAACAGAGTAGAAACAACTTCACAAACCTTATAAGCAGCAATACCACCGCTAACACCAACTAGCACCCGTTTCAATTTTGGATTAGACATAAATCAATTATCAATTATCAATTATCAATTATCAGTTTCTTATCGCGACGGTTTTCGCGAACACAAGCCGTAGGTTAAAAACACACTTGATTCAATAACTTAAAAACCTTATTGAACAAGGATTTGAAATGGTACCCCTTGATAACTGATAACTGATAACTGATAACTGATAACTGTATTATGCTTCGTCGTAGGGTTCCAAATCCAAAAGGTAGATATAAGATTCTACTAATTCGGGACGTTGAAACGCGATAGCTCGCAGTAAATGCCAATCATTCAAACCTTCAAAAGCATTACTGTAGTTATCTTGCTCCAATCTAGTAGCCAAGTTATCCACTTGCTCTGGAGTCATGGTGGCAATATCGGTTTTAGAAATGGTCAAAGTCTTCATTTTTCAGCCCCTCCCGTAAGTAGCAACACCATCCAGCCTGGGTTTAACTGTGTTTGACGCAGCCGCCCAACCTATAATACTCATTAGTAGACGCAAATTATGTGAATTTTCTTCCGGAAATTTACCGTACTTTGTAAAGCTTTTATAACCTTAATTAAATCAGTGAACAGTAAAGAGTAGGTACTTTCTTATGGTGAAAGACTTAGAGTCGCCCTCTTAGATGCCTACCACCTTCTTAGTGTGGTGTTTCGCCCTCGTATTTAACTGATAACTGATAACTGTTAAGTAAGGTTGCTGATAACGAAAGTACGTGCGACATCCAGCATTTGAGAACTAATTTGGTGTTCTCCATCAAATTCATGATATTCCAAGGGAACTGCCCTTAATTCTAATGCATCCCGTGTTTTTTGAGCAGCTTGTAAAGGTACAACTCGATCTTGTTTCCCGTGCATGATTAACACTGGGGGTAGAGAATTTGTAGCCGGAGTTGCAATATTTTGGATATCTGAATGTAAATACCCACTCATGGAAATTAATCCGGCTATTGGCAATTTTAATCCTACATCTAAAGTCATTGCTCCTCCCTGAGAAAAACCACTTAAAATTGTTCGTTTCAAGGGTATCCCAGTACTCTTCTCTAAAGATTGCAGGTAATCGATTAGCAATTTGCGACTTTCTTCTAACCCTTCATACATATTATTTCTGCTCAAGTCGTACCATGCTCTACCAATAGGAGAATCAGGATGAGGAAAGGGTGCATTAGGGAATACAAAATGATATTCGGGTAACTGTAAAAAAGGTACTATCGATGCTACGTCTTCAGCATTAGCACCCCAGCCGTGTAAAATTACAATTAATCCTTTTGCTGTTTCCCCGATTTTTGGCGGTAGGTCGATCGATTCTAAAGCATTAGCCATCACTGATCAATTAATCAATCTGTAGTGGGTCTACAGTAGTCTATAGCAAAAAATGGGATACACCCATACAAATTATTATGTAGTGAGGAAGAAGTCGGGTTTTTATGACTCTTATGAGTGTATTACGGATATTTATCGTCAAAACCCGACTTCTGTAATTGGTGAGAAATACTCACGTTAATCTTTATTAAATGCCAACTTGGTTCTAAAATATTCTTTTCCAAGCTAATAAATTAAGATTTTAGGAAATTTATCAATTATGGCGCGTCTCGCACTGCTGAGTGTATCTAATAAAACAGGTTTAGTAGAATTTGCTCGAAGTCTCCAAGAAGAGTTTAACTTTGAATTTATCAGCAGTGGAGGTACGGCTAAAGTTTTACAAAATGCCGGATTAACTGTTACTAAAGTTGCTGATTATACAGGTTCCCCGGAAATTTTGGGTGGACGGGTGAAGACTTTACATCCGCGAATTCATGGCGGTATTTTAGCACGACGAGATAATTCTCAAGATATTACGGATTTGCAAGATAACCAAATTCGTCCGATTGATTTGGTGGTTGTAAATCTTTACCCTTTTACAGAAACTATTGCTCAGGAGGGTGTTACTTTACCCGAAGCTATCGAACAAATCGATATCGGTGGTCCGGCAATGTTAAGAGCATCTGCAAAGAATTTTACCTATCTTACAGTATTATGCGACCCGCTACAGTATACAGAATATTTACAGCAGTTACGTCAAAATCACGGCGAAGTTTCTTTACAATTTCGTCAACAGGCTGCTTTAAAAGGATTTTTACATACTTCTGAATACGACCAAGCCATTTCATCTTATTTAAGCATCAAGTTTCTCAGCATCAAGAAACTAAGCAGCAATTTAGCATTTCTGGAACACAAGTACAATCACTACGATACGGAGAAAATCCCCATCAAAACGCTGCTTGGTATTATACAGGAGCTACTCGGAGCGGATGGGCTGCTGCAACTATATTACAGGGAAAGGAACTCAGTTATAACAATTTAGTTGATTTAGAAGCTGCTAGACGCATCATTACAGAGTTTTCTGATACTCCCGCAGCAGTAATCCTCAAACATACTAATCCTTGCGGTGTAGCTTTGGGAAATACTCTGGTAGAAGCTTATCAAAAAGCTTTTAATGCTGATTCAATTTCTGCTTTTGGCGGAATTGTCGCTTTAAATCAACCAATTGACGCAGCGACAGCAACCGAATTAACAAAAACATTTTTAGAATGTGTAGTTGCACCAGGTTGTCAAAACGATGCTCAACAAATTATTGCTGCTAAATCCAAACTGCGGGTATTAATACTCCCCGATTTACAAACTGGAGCCAAAGAAACTATTAAAGTTATTGCAGGTGGTTTTCTTGTGCAAGCAGCCGATGATATTTTAACCGAGACTAATAAATGGCAAATAGTCACCGAAAAACAGCCCAATCAAAAAGAAATTGCAGAATTACTTTTTGCATGGAAAGTTTGTAAACACGTTAAATCAAATGCTATTGTTGTGAGTTGCGATCGCACTACTTTGGGAGTGGGTGCAGGGCAAATGAACCGAGTTGGCTCTGTGAAAATAGCCCTTGAACAAGCCGGAGAAAAAGCAACAGGAGGATTTCTTGCTAGTGACGGATTCTTTCCTTTCGATGATTCAGTTAGAACCGCTGCTGCTGCCGGAATTAAAGGAATTATTCAACCGGGAGGAAGTTTACGAGACCAAGATTCCATTCAAGCTGCTAACGAACTAGGCTTAACAATGGTGTTTACTGGCAACAGACATTTTTTACATTGAGAAGATTATACCATAAAAATTGATGATTTTTGCAAATTGTTGTCTAAAATGCTTTTCATTTCAACAAACTAGTGCTAATCTATATTTGTGTGTGTGAGGAGCAAAGTGAAAAGCGTTTGGGGTGGAAACACGGCAACACTCCCAAGCGCTTTTTGCTTTTTAATTTTATTAGTCATTTGAGCAAGATAAGTCCAATTTTCAAACTGTCACCCAACATACTTGTATATTCATAGATGTAATGCTAAAGTATGGTTGTGTGTGAGGAGCAAGTGATAAACGAAAAGCGTTTGGGGTGGAAACACGGCAACACTCCCGAACGCTTTTTGTTTTTTCAATATTCAGCAACCAGTTATCGACTATCAATCAATATTTATAATTACCGTCGCCATAATTCCCCATCTCCAACTTCTTCAATCTTCATCCAAAGCGGGGAAAGCTTCGTCAATAAGCCATAATCGATCTTTATTTTCAACAAACCAAATCCGAGTTTCGGGAGTTAGTTTGTCCCAAATATACTCAATAGGTATGTGAGGAGAGGAATATTGAAACTCCTCACCGAGTAATCGGAGGTTGGAAGCAATCGCATCGGGAATACCAAAATCGTTCCAATCGATTTCTCTTTCAATTCCACTAATTCCTTTGCTGGGATCAAAAACCAATTGTGCAGTTCTAATCAAGTCCGCAAAGTGTACTGGCTTTAATCTATAAAGTTCTTCAATTCGTAGTGCTTCGTTATTTTGAGACATGAAGACTCTTAGCAGTGAATGTTTACCATTGATAGAACTTACTGCCAGAGATTTTCCCTAATTTAAGACCTAATCTAATATTACTATTTTAACCTAGAACAGCGATTTTTAATAAAGGGAATAGGGTTGGGGGGAATAGGGAATAATAACTAATCATCTTAGCTTGGTATAGTATAACGTCCGGTTAAACACTTGTAATAAAGTTGGTTCGGGAACAATTACCCATTACCAATTACCAATTACCAATTACCAATTACCCATTACCAATCAACAACTGATAATTGATAATTGATTTAATTTCTTCCGGATATTTTTTCAATTTGCTGTGTAAACGGATTAGTTTCAGAACCTAATTGCTGGGCTAATTCTAATCCTTTTTGAAAAGCTGCGATCGCTAATTGATTTTCTTGACGTTGGAGATGAATTTTACCTATTTGTTCGTAAGCATTCATCATGCCGTAAAAATTAGCAGCTCGCTGTTCTGCTTGTAATAAAATCTGAGTAGTTTGTAAAGCATCTTCTGTTTGACCGTTGGCAATATATAATGCAATTAATTTTTGCAAAGCTTCGGCAGCACGTACATATTGCTGCAATTCCCAAGCCATAGTATAGGCTTCTTGATAATTTTTAAAAGCTGCATCTAGTTGAACGGGATTTTCCTTTGCTAAAGCTTCATAATTTGAAGCCATCGCTAATTTTAATGCTGCTAACTCTGTAAATTTATTTTGTTGACGGTAAACTAATGATAACTTTTGACGTGCATTTATAGCTTTTTGATGCTGTTTTGTGCGGTCATAAATGTAAGCTAAATCCTTTAAAGATTTTTCAATATCGTTAATATTAGAAACTTGATTTAGTAATTGTTCATAAGTTGTTGCAGCGGCTGGATAATCAAACCAATCCAGATGAATTTTAGCAATAGTTTTCAGCGTATCTACCTCCTTGACAATATCCGAACTTTCTCGGACAATAATCAAAACTTGGTTGTAAACTTGCACTGCTAAAGATGGCGATCGCACTTGAAGATAAGCGTCACCCAAAGCCTGTAATATCTGTAAATTAGTTGTTTGCTGAGATTGCTTTTGAATTGCTTGTAATCGCTGGGTAATATATCTGATTTGTTGGCGATCGTTTTTGGTGTAAGCAAATCCACCAACTCTTGAAAGTGCTTGAATTTCTGCTAATGTACCCAAATAACGACGCAATCGTAATTCTCGGTTCCAAGTCGCAAATGCTCCTTCGGTATCACCTGCTTGCAATTTTGCGGTTGCTTCTCGATCAAGTTGATCCAAAGCTTCTGATAAAAAACGCAGTTCTTGATCATTTAAGGGCTTTTGCTTAACTGAAGTTGGTAATAATGGGTCGGGTACGGTAATCTCTAAGGGAGAAGGTGGAAACTTTTTCGGTGGTCTGGGATTTTTTTCTTTGGCTAATGTTAAGGAAGTCGAAAGCAAACAAATTGTCAGAGTTGTAGTAACGGTAATACTGAAGCGTTGGATATTAATCATAAAAGGTTTAAGGTCAAAGGTTAAAGGTCAAAGGTTAAAGGTTAAAGGTTTAAGGTCAAAGGTCAAAGGTTTAAGGTTATGGGAAATTAGAATTAACAATGATAAAAATTATTAAATATCAATTAATCATTTGACGAATATCTGTTAATATTTTCTCCATTAATATTTTTAATGTATCAAAGGTTAACTAGCATTGTTTTTCTGACTGATTTGTGTTGATTTTATCAAACTCAGTAAAACAAGCGGGTAGTTTACTTGGTAATATAACGTTATTAAAATTTTATTTCAGTATCCAAAACCTATATAATGACACACCCCACAGATATCCCAACTTTAGCTCGCTGGATGGCTTCTGATTTTAGTAATCAAGAACAAGCTTTTGAAAATCCTCCTTTTTTCGCTCACATTCGAGTATGTATGCGTCCTCTGCCTCTAGATTTATTATCTGGGGTAAGTTTTTATGTAGAGCAAGCTTACGATTATATGCTCAATGATCCCTATCGGGTTGCAGTTAATAAGTTAGTTGATGCAGGAAATCATATCGAAATTGAGAACTATAGAGTTAAAAATGCTGAAAAATTCTATGGTGCATCGCGAAATTTACAACTTCTCCAAACTTTAGAGCCAAATGACTTGGAAAAACTATCCGGCTGTAACATGATTGTAGAATGGACTGGTCACAGTTTCAAAGGAGCGGTAGAACCAGGTAAAAGCTGTATTGTATTTCGTAAAGGAAAAAATACTTACCTTGACAGCGAATTTGAAATGGATGCAGAAAAATTTATCAGCAAAGACAGAGGAAGAGATTTAGAAACTGACGAGCATATTTGGGGTTCAGTCGCAGGTGCGTTTCACTTTGTCCGTTGGCAAAGTTTTGCAGACGAAGTAAAGATTAAATAGTAGTTCATTATCCGTTGGCTGCTAACTCTACAGTGTGAAAGTAGGGAACTCGTTCAACCGAGCTTTCCCAAGTTCCATTCGGATAAAGTTTCATCAAGCGGAATCCTGGGGGTTTTCTCTCAAGAGCAAGTTTTTTGCTTCCTGGCTGAAATTGAACGCAAGTTGAGGGTGTTCCCAAATAATCCACACCTCGTCGCTGAGTGTAAAATTCTTGGTGTATATGACCAAATAATACTAATCTAACTTGGGGGTATTTGTCCAAAACAGTAAAAAATTCTTCGGAGTTTTGCAATTGGCTTTTATCTAACCAGTGAGAATTTACTTTAAAAGGAGGATGATGTATTGCTACTGCAGTTGGTTTATCAACAATTGTACTTAACTGTAAATCCAGCCATTCTAAAGTTTCCTGACGCAAATAACCATGTACTTTACCAGCGACAGAGGAATCTAATAATACAAAATTCCATCCCCCACGTTCAAAACACTTGCGTCGAGAAACCAGCCCCATATTTAAAATTTCACTCATTGTCGCAAATCATCGTGATTTCCTGGTAGCCAATAACTAGGAAGAAATAACGAACTGATCAAATTTTGTAAATTGGAATAAGATTGCGGGGTACCGTCACCCGATAAATCCCCCGTCAATAATAATAAATCAAGCTCCTCCCGAAGTTTTTTTAAGCGCTCGATAACTGCATGGAAAGAATCCATCGTTGGGATTCCCAAAAGTTGTTGCTGTTCCGACGCAAATAGATGCATATCCGTTACTTGACCGATGGTTATCGGATAAACCTGCTTCATCTTTGATGATACCAATCTAAGAGTCTTAATATCCAATTCTCCTTGTTAGTCATAACTTACTTGTGTGATAGTAGCTAATGTTTTTTTAGCAACATACTTATACAGCCAAGCTTCTTTTTTGTGAGGTAATGTATATTTACTTATTTGTGATTTTTTTTAAGTAATAACCGAGATTAAGTTTTAACATATTATACTAATTTGGCTTTTTTGAATGTTTTTCATCTATCCTAAGACATAGAAAAATATTTTTGATGTTTTACAGTACTTATGCCTTAAGAAGTATAAATACTGCTTTTACGAATAAAAATATGTATTCTACATAACCGAAAATCCTAGCATAGATGTAGGTTAATGCAAGTCTGGACGGATAACTTAAAACATGGTAATGATTTTGGTTTAAGGTTAAAGGTAAAAGGTTGTAAGTTCCTACTCCCTATGTAAACGAAATGTTTAATTAAATGTTGTCAGCAGTATTTAAATACAACCGTAAATAAAAGTCCTTAATAAAATAATCTACGGCGGAGGGTAGATTTTTAGATAAAATATTGGTAAGATAATAAACGGTAGATATGGCGACATAGCCAAGTGGTAAGGCAGAGGTCTGCAAAACCTCCATCCCCCGGTTCAAATCCGGGTGTCGCCTTTATTAATATTCCGTTATTTCCCCCTCCACAAGCGCCTTCTAGCTTACAGGAGTGGATTCTTCCTTTGTACCATTTTAGGTCAAATTGGGTAGAATCAACCCACGATTTTAGTCACAAATTTAGTCACAGTTTTAGCTACCATTTAAAAGTTGAGGAAAACTACTCAACGGAGTATTGCGCGTTTGTCCGTTTGGAATTGGGTGACATCTTCTATAAGAAACATTCCCTTAAAATGTTTGGGGTAAATTTTTATGGATATTGATAATCGTCTTGCTCAAGCAATGGTAGATTACGGGCTTCCAATACTGGCATCAGCATTGAGAAGCGTGGGGGAAGTTTATGGCTAAGAGGAACGCTTCCGCCAAAGCCGAATTTGGGTAAAACTAAACCCTACCAACAGAAACTTTCTTTGAGAACAAAAGAAAATCCTCAAGGAGTTAAAGCCACGATTGCAGGATTGCAGTATGCCGAACAACAAGCCCGAGCAATTCGGGTACAACTTGATAGAGGTCAGTTTGATTGGGCAGAGTGGCAATTAAGTCAACTACCCAAACCTGAAACCGTATCGGATTGGGTAGAAAAGTTTGAAACCGAATATTGGAGAAGGCGATCGCGCAACCAGCAAACCGAAACAACCTGGAAGAAAGATTATCAAGTTGTTTTTCCCAAGTTCGCCGAATTTGCTGACGATGCAGAACTTTCTATTGACTTAATAATAGAATTTGCAAGCTTTAGCGAACCCGATACCCGCAGTCGTAAAAGAGTGTGCGACATTTTAGGTAGACTTGCTAAATTCGCTAAGCTAGAAAATTTAGATGCAATTAAAGAACTGACTGGTAGTTATTCACCCGGAACTGTATCGCCAAGAAGTTTACCTACTGACGAGCAGATAGCTCAATGGCGAGATAAAATTACCAGCCCCGGCTGGCAGTGGATATATGGGATGTGTGCGGCATACGGCTTACGTCCCCATGAAGCATTTCATGTTGATATGCTAGATTTTCCCACTGCTAGAGTTAGCGATGAGACTAAAACAGGAGAGCGATTTATTTACCCGCTGTATCCGGAATGGTCACAAAATTGGAATCTCAAAGAAATTGTCTTACCCAATTTGAAATCAATAGAAGATTCCTCCAATGCAAAACTTGGAACCAAGGTATCGGGATTTTTCTATGATTCCAAAATTCCATTCCCTCCATACAATCTACGTCACTGTTATGCACGTAGATGCTTTGAATTTGGATTCACTCCAGATTTTGGAGCAAAATTAATGGGACATTCAGTTACAACCCATTGCAAAACCTATCGAGCCTGGATTGATGAAGCAACATATCTAAAAGTGTACGAAACATTAATTCATCGAAGAGGTAGACCACCTGCTCCTTCCTAACTTAAAATTGTCCGGAGGGAATGTCCCTCCGGAAAAATTCAACGAAAAGCTGCTGGAGTTGTAAATCCGTTCAACACAGCAGTAATATTGATTTTTATAAGTCGATTCATTGAATCATTGCGTCTTGCATCCACCCAATGTAAACCTTCTTTCCATTGTCCAGAGCTAATTCGGCGAAGAATTGAACTACGGCTAAATCCTTTTCCTAACCTGTTTGATGCTTCTTGAATTGTCAATAGTTCTGCATCAGGCGGCAGCTTGTACATTGTTCGCTTAGCCAAGTTAGTAACCTCCAAATTATTGTTGTTTTTCAGCAGGCAATTAATTAATTTTTTTCAAGCTACTCGTAATAGTTTTTATTGCATCCTTTTAGGACTTACCGTAATTAAAACTATTGGGATTGGAAACAATTTCAAGCTTGATTATGTCTCGAAACAAGTCAGTTCGGGACAATCAATAAGAAAGCACTTTTTACACAGCAATTCCGAAATTAACCTTTTTTCTGATTGCAAGCCCCCACTATGCAAATGCAGAAAAAATGTTGTTTATCATACAATCCCGCGCCGAATTAATGCGAACAGTTAGATTTTGAATCAAAAAAAGCTCTTTGAACTATTTATACATATTTATTTGTATTTTGACAATTTTTTCGCTTAATAAAGAATTACAGGCTAGTATCAAGCTGTATAATAAAAGGTAATAATAAAATATTTTGCTACGTAAATACAGAAAAATAGGTATTGCTTCAAATCTGCTCACAATAAGACTTAAGAATAATTATTTCCTAGGTTAAGATAAAATCTGTAGTATCTATAAATCACTGGGATAACCGAATACTTAAATTTTGTAAAATTTCAACACAACTTGATTTATTTTTCGACAATCTTCTATCTATCAATATCTCAGATACTAAGAAAAATGTAATTAATAAAAAATATTCACACTTGTAAAAGAATATTTATTGACTCAGAATGTTCTATTTTCTACGTATCCATTTTTTGTAGGCTAGTTTACATCTACAAGTGAACCAATTATCAAATAACAGTTTAATCAAGTATAATTAATATTTTATTGCGTAATTATATAGATTCGTTAAATAAATATTTGTATAAAAAATTTTTTCTCGAATACAAAAAATAATTATTCAAATGACTAATAGGAAAACAATTATCACTTTAGGTAGATTCGTTTTCTGTTTTATTTAGGCATCATTTTTTTATAGGTGTTTGCGGTTACAATAAAACCATTAGAAAATTTATTGGTGGATTTTAATACCCGGACAGATTTAAACTGTGCAGGTATCTACCAGGAAATAATCAGTTCCCTATTAACTCACGCTTGGAGCAATACGGTTATGAGTGAAAAATTTAGCGTAGCTGCAATTCGTATTTTAATAATGCAGCAAGGTTTGCGCTTAGTGGAACGATTATTTAACTTGAAAATGCGTAAGATGACATCATAAAAAAATATCTACGCATCCCTAAATAACTAGACTCGAATTGAAAGACGGCAATTCACTTTCAATTTTCGTTCTTCTTAACTGTTCAATACATTTGCACTACCATAGTTCAAGACAGGCACTGTTCTTAAACGGTGAACTCTGTAATACAAATTCGAGAAGCTACTTTTGCTTGCCCCACACTGTTTGCCTATTTATCTGCAAGCCCTTATCAGGATTTCTTCAATTCTGTTATTGCTAGCAGATAGTACTTTCATGCGCCAATCCATTTCTTCTAGACGAATCTTCAAGCAAAAAGTATCTTGAAATTATTTTGGCATACAGGCAGTAAGCTAAAAAATTCTCCTGCTTCTAAGTCGAGTTTACCCCTGCGAAACCGACTTAGAGGACTTTTGTATTCCTAAGATAAAAAGCACCAAACTAATAGACCATTAGTTTTGCTTGAATGTTTCAGGCGTTCTAAAAATTATGATCAAAAACAATTGCTACGTCAAACACGAGTATGACTCTATCGAACACAAACAAAAAATACCTCTTTTTTATCGTCTAACTCATGGTGAATGGGTCGAAACTGTGAAAAACTTGACTGGAGCCGAAATTAAGGTGCTGTATTACTTACGTTCGCTAGATCCATTTGGCGATAGGCGAAGCCGACACCGAAAGGTGTATCGCCATCTCGAATACAGTATTACGGAAATGGCGCAAGAGCTAAATATTTCCAAAGGAGCAGCGTCAAAAGCGGTTAAAAAGCTAGACCAGATTAGTTTAATTGATGCACAAATATTAAAAGTAAAAATCAAAATAACAACTGACCAATACAAAGAGACTGAGTTTCCTATAGGAAACAACGTTTCTTATAAGCAATCTGAGTTTCCTATAAACAACCCGAATTTCGTAGAGGAAACCGAGGTTTCTTATAGGAAACCGCAATTTCCTATAGGAAACGAACGGCAGTTAAAACCATTGCCAGATGGTGGTTTGAGAACCCCTCAGACTATTAAGACTTATTCAGACTTTATTAAGACTCTCTCAGAAGAGGAGCGAGCGAAGTTTTTGAATTTTTGTGAAGAAAAAACGAAGAATCTTAGTCAGGAAGTAATTGATTTAGAAGCATGGTTAGCAAGTAAGACTAAAACCGGAGAAAATCGCTGGGAAGTTCATTACCGCTTTTATCAAGCTTCACTGAAAACCAGAAATCAAGAAGAACAGCAACGTATACAAGCAAGAGAGCAAGTAGAGAAATGGAAGCGGGAACTAGAAGAACAAACTGAAGCAGGAATTTCTGCTTGTAAAGACTCGTTGATACTAGAAAAAGATTGCCAATTAGATGAAAAATTGAATCTTCATCTTAAGAACGGACATAAATAAAATGATTGATCAAATACCTCCTGCAAATATAGAAGCCGAAGAAGCTATTCTGGGTGGAATACTTCTTGACCCCCAAGCCCTTGTCAGAGTACGTTCTAGCTTAACTCCAGAAGCTTTTTATATCAAAGCTCACTGCCATATTTATAATGCTGCACTGCAACTCGACAATCAAGGTAAACCAACAGATTTACTAACGATTATCAGCTGGCTCAATGACCATGATTCACTTTCTCGTGTGGGTGGTAGGAATAAATTAGCATCACTTGTAGAGCGTACAGTATCATCTGTAAACGTTGATTTTCTTGCCGATTTAGTAATGGAAAAGTATAGAAGACGGCAGCTGATAAGAGCAGGTAACGAAATCGTTCAACTTGGCTATCAGACAGAAGTTGACCTACCACAGATACTAGATAATTCCGAACAAAAAATTTTTCAAATTTCCAATCAAAGACTTTGCTCGAATATCGAACATAACAGTACAATTGCTCTTGCTGCTTATAAAGAAATAGAAGAAGTCAATCCCATCTATTCAACAGGATTTAGTCAATTGGATGAATTGATAGTCGGATTTGAACCAGGTACGCTGACTTTAGTTGCAGGTAGACCATCAATGGGTAAAAGTGCCATCTCTTTATGTCTTGCACTCCAGATGATATTAAGGCATTCTCTTCCTGTAATATTTTTTTCTTTAGAGATGACTAAGCAGCAATTGGAGTACCGCTTATGGAGTTTAATCAGTATTGCTGCTGACTATAAAAAATGTGACCTGATTCCGATACAAAGCGATCGCATCCGCAGACACCGGGCTTTTATGGAAGGCTTGGCTGATTGGGAATTCAGCAATATAACTAAAATTGTGAATATTGCCTCAACTCTGCCACTCTACATTAGCGATCGCAGAGGAATTACTGTTTCTGATATTGCTCATGAATGTCGTCAAATTAAAACTAAGAAAGGAAAAATTGGTTTAGTCGTAATTGATTACCTACAGATGATGGCGGAAGATTCAAGTGCTAATCGCAGTTATGAATTAGGGGGAGTTGCAAAGGGACTTTACAAAATGGCAGGTGATTTAGAAGTTCCCGTATTAGCACTTTCCCAAATTAATCGAGCTGTCGAAAGTAGAACAGTTAAACGTCCAATAATGAGCGACCTTAGCCAATCCGGAATATTAGAGATGGTTGCCGACAATATTATCCTTGCTTATAGAGACGAATACTATAACCCGAATACTTCAGATCAAAAAATCTTAGAACTGATTGTGGCTAAAGCAAGACATGGCGAAACTGGTACAGCCACTGTGTTGTTTGATAAATCTTATGGGGCGATCGCGTCTCTGTAGCAGTGGAATATTTAGATATTTTTCATTTGGTAAATGCATAAATACAACTTGCGATCGCAATAGTTATGAGTATAAATTCAGCTTCAACAGTTTGTGACGAACAAAAGAAGACGCAAAATGAAGAAAGGGTAACACCATTGATAAAATCTTCATTTAACTCAGGACTTCAGATTGACTCTGAATTTCAAAACTTAATTCCTCCACTATCTCAAGAAGAGAAGTTACAGTTGGAAGCAAATTTAAAAGAATTTGGCTGTATTGACCCTTTGGTAATTTGGAAAGATAAGTCTATTATTTTGGATGGACATAACCGCTATGAAATATGTAACAGAAATCAAATTCCATACAAAATTGTGGAAATTGATATGGTGTCGAGAGATGCAGCTATCTGCTGGATTGTTAACAATCAATTGGGACGACGTAATACTACACCAGAAGTGGCAAGTTACCTTAGAGGTAAGCGCTATCTGCATTTGAGGGGTAATCGTGAGGATAATCTCAAACAGAATTCACCGAAGTGCAACTTTTGCACTTCGACAGAAGAATCAGAAGACAGTATCTCGATAGATAAAGCCAAGGCTTTAGCTGCTGAATATAAAGTTAGCCCCAGAACAATTAAAAACGATGCGAAATTAAGCCAAGCATTAGACACTTTAGCCTCGGCGTTAGGAGAAAAAGTTAAGCATTCGATTTTGGCTCGTAACCCCAAAATGACTAAAGAAGAGATTTTATCCCTAGCTCAAGTAGTGCATACTCAAGGAAGTACTTTGGCTAAACAGATATTTAATAATAAACGAGGAAACACAAGTATTGTTCAACAAATTAAGGATAAGCAGCGCGTTGCTAATCCAAGAATTGTTGGTGAAGTTTGCCAAATTATTTCCAAAGGCGACCCAGATTTAAAACAATATTCTCGATGTTGGTGCATAATAAATGCGGTGAATCTTCATAGTTGTGCTATCGGAATGTGGAAAATGGACTTCCCAACAGTCAAGCCCGAAAACTTGGAACCAATATATACAGTATCTGAAGAAATTGCTGCTCAAAATTGTCAACGTATTCGGCAATTGGCAAATATAGTTTGCAAAGACGGTGAACCTACTCATATAGCTGTACTTGAGGCGCTTTCAAGGATATATGACCCAGCTAGTCTTACACCTAAACAGGAGCGAATACTCTCCTTTTTAGAAAGCGAATACGATTTATGAAACAATTTACGTGAATGGGTAGTTACAGAAAAATATTTATTTTTGTAGCCTAACACTAATAAGTTTTGGGCTATTTTTTAATTATTTTTTTTAAATTTAACACTTTAAATACGTAATTAAATAGTTTATATATCACTAGACATAGAAACTAAGCTATGTATTACACGCAGACAATTAGTATTTATTTAACTAACGACTTATGTAAGTTTACGTTAAGTATGAATGAATTATTAATGATTTGATACACATACCAGCCTAACTTAATGTATTTACACATAAATATAATATCTGATCGACGTAATAATTATTTTTTATTTAATAATATTTAAACGTAGAAAAATGCGATTTTAATTTACCCCAATCGGCTGATTAATAAAGATGCAGAAACAAGTTATCAAAGATATAGAAAATGATTGGGTTTAAATTTTCATGTCCTTGAGAACATCCCGCATTTATTCGATGCCCGCAAAACGTTATCCCCCATCAAATC
>JAAUSO010000214.1 GCA_012033205.1 Richelia sp. SL_2_1
AGGATATTGTTGGTAAAAACCCGACTTCTGTGGTTGTTGGAGGCTGGAAACGAGAAATCTATTCCCTATTCCCCATTCCCTATTCCCTATTCCCCATATTTTTATTTAATTAAATGTATTCTATCTACTCTTGATATTTTATTCGGGAAGTCATACTTTCTACAGTTAGTAATACCATTGACTTTACATAACGCTGGCGACGGGGTTATCTAAAAGATTTTACCGTATTACAAAATTTCCTGTGATCGAAAGCTTTGTATAAATTCTCAAAAAATAAAAAAAAAGAGGAATGGTACTAACTAATGCAGGAAGCTTTATTTCGTAAAGAATCGGTGACTTTAGAGTCACAAAAAGTTATCAGAAGTATTCCTAAATTACTTTTGTTATCAGATATTTTTGGCTTAGTTTCTTCTCTCGGATTTATTTTTTGGCTGCGTTTTAATCAATCAGTTGATTGGTTCAATCCAATTTCTTACGGTTTTATATTTTTAGTTTTAGGAACACTATATTTAGCAGATACTTATAAGCCAGACAAGCAAATCGCTGGTTTAAGAGCGCCTGCACGGATTATCTTGAGTAACCTATTTGTTGCTATTGTCAGCGCCGCACTTATTTACATATCTGGAGCTTGGAGAAATAACACTTTATTGTGGCGGAGTGTTTTACTGCCTAGTCTGAGTATTTTTACTGTATTTGCAGTAATATCAAGAACTTGGACGGCTCAATTAATTCGTCAATACGCTCAACAAAGTCGTTGGTTAATTTTGGGTGCAAGTAAAAATACAATTCAATTCGCTCAAAACTTCCAAGTACATAATTCTCTAGGACGTTTGGTAATTTTAGCTGAAGACTCCAAGCAGTCAAATTTTTCTCAAGATTCTTCCCTATTGGAACAAGAGTATATAGTAGGTACAATTGCAGATTTACCGGGGTTGAGTTTACAACGTTGGACTGGAGTGCTATTAGGAAACCAAATCAAATTGTCTGATTCGTTGGTGCAACAGTTAATGACAATCCGATTGCAGGGAATTCCAGTTTACAGACTGCCGGATATCTACGAAAATCTATGGTATAAACTTCCTTCTTCTTTGCTGCAAGATACTTGGTTTACTTTCAGCACTGGTTTTAATTTGATGTCTGGTAATATCAATACCAGGGTGAAGCGAGTCATGGATATGATGGCATCGGCATTGTTGTTGTTGCTTTTATCTCCGGTGATGCTGTTGGTAGCATTAGCAATCAAGTTGGATAGTCCTGGTCCAGTTTTCTATTCTCAAGAACGTACAGGATTAAACGGTAAAACATTCAAAGTCCACAAGTTCCGTTCGATGTATCAGGATGCGGAAAAGCGGGGCGCACAATGGGCGCAGAAACGTGACCCCCGAATTACACGGGTAGGATATTGGTTGCGATTAATGAGAATCGATGAACTTCCCCAGGTGTGGAATGTTTTGAAAGGAGAAATGAGTTTAATTGGTCCGCGTCCGGAAAGACCGCAGTTTGATGCTCAGTTGAAAGAAGCGATTCCTTATTACGATATTCGCTATTTAGTTAAACCGGGAATTACCGGATGGGCTCAAGTGCTTTATCCTTATGGTGCATCCATTGAGGATGCTTATGAAAAGCTCTCTTACGACCTTTATTACATCAAGAATTATTCTATCTGGTTGGATATAGCGATATTTTTCAAAACTATTCGTGTGGTTTTATTAGGCAAAGGTAGATAAATTCTTTCGTAAATTCCAAAAATCGCTGTGTGTGAGTTGTGTTTTAATTCGAGAATAGGCAAATGAATCAGAAAGTTCTAGTAACTGGAGGAGCCGGATATATCGGCTCTCATGTTGTACGCCATTTAGGAGAAGCTGGCTATGATGTGATAGTTTACGACAATTGTTCGACGGGTTGCGCTGATTCTATACTTTATGGTGAATTAGTTATCGGAGATTTAGCTGATACTGAACTTCTTTCTCAAGTTCTTTCTCAACATAAATTTAGTGCGGTACTTCATTTTGCTGCCAGTCTGATAGTACCCGAATCTATTGCTCGTCCTTTAGATTATTATAGTAATAATACTCGTAATACTCTGAATTTACTTCAATGCTGTAGTCTTACGGGTATAAATAAAATTATATTCTCTAGTACAGCCGCTGTTTATGGTGAACCGGAAAAAATCCCTGTAACTGAGTCAACACCAACACAACCAATTAATCCCTACGGACGCTCTAAATTGATGAGCGAGTGGTTGATTCAGGATTACGCCGCAGCTTCCGACTTGAAGTACGTAATTCTACGGTATTTTAATGTAGCTGGAGCCGACCCTAGCGGTAGGTTAGGACAAATATCACCGAATGCAACTCACTTGATAAAAGTTGCTTGTGATGCAGCTTTAAATCGCAGATCAGAACTATTGATTTTTGGTACTGATTTCCCTACTCCTGACGGTACAGCAATTCGAGATTACATTCACGTTGAAGATTTAGCATCAGCCCATTTGGGTGCTTTGCGTTATCTAGAAAAAGGTCATCAAAGCGAAGTTTTTAACTGCGGTTACGGACAAGGATATAGTGTTCGTGAAGTAGTCGAACGGGTAAAAGCAATTTCTGAGACTAACTTCCCCGTGATTGAAACTAAACGTCGTCTGGGTGATCCAGCTTGTGTCATGGCTGAGTCTGATAAAATTTGTAGGATGCTGAATTGGCAACCTAATTATAATAATTTAGATACAATTATTGACACTAGTTTAGCTTGGGAAATGAAAAAGGAAAGTCAAAAAAAAGACTTAATTTCCAGTAAGTAATTATCACACTATAGAAGTCGGGTTTTTAGGATAATTGTCTTTTCTTACAGATATTTGAGGCGAAAAACCCGACTTCTATGACAACATTAGTATGTTAGGTGATATCGCAAATTTCAGTTGAGTCCAATACACTAAAACCTCACCCTCTTCCCCTCTCCTTCGTAAGGAGAGGGGTTAAGAGGCAGGGGTGAGGTAAAATTTGTATTCCATTCAACTGAAAACCGCTATATACTTTTTAATGCAAAGGGACGCAGAATATCAATCCTGGATTCTTAAATCAACCACGGTAGAGTTAATATCGTAATTAAAGCCTTCTATTTTAGCAGGAGTACCGATTTTAACTAAACTTTCACCGATAACTGCACCAGTATTCTGAATTTGTGCGTTTGCTGTTAAAGTGATAAGTATATCTGCTTTAAATTTAGCGCTGGGGTCTGGTAATTCTTTTACTGAACCATCAGGTTGGGTTACGGTTGTGGTTATGGGTAGCTGTTGCACAGATTTTATCGTCATTTGACCAGATGGTTTGTTATCGATTGTCAAGTTAGTTTTTCCACCATTTTTTAAGCTTTGTTGTAATAAAACTTGAGGACGGAGTATGTTTAAACCGTTTACCAGTAAATCCACTTCTATGGGCTTTGTGGGAACGTTACCTTGAGCGTTGGAAACGGATACGTGAGAAAAGAAAATTAGAATTGCGATCGCGATGACAATTATTGGAGTCAGGGAAAGATTAAAAATTTTTCTTACCATAGCATAATAAAATGATTAAAATTCCGACATTGCCATTTGGTGCAAGTTGGAAAATTGAATTGAGCTAAAACAACTAGTGTTGAGCTTTCATATGATAGTAGCGCTTATTCAAGAAATTAATTATATCAAAATCTAATATGGGAATCCGGTTTGATTTTTGCATAAATTGTAGGGGTTAGGGAACTTATTGTAGGGTGTGTGACACTTTAAACAATCTTGAAGGTAAAAACAAGGTTTGTAGTGTCACGCACCAACTGATTGTAGGGTGTGTGACAATATATTTTTTAACGCAAAGGAATGCAAAGGTAAGCGCAAAGGGACGCAGAGTTTTTTTTCATTCATCTTTTAAATAATTCAAAGTCAGCGGAAAAGATATTATTCCCTACTCCCTGAGATGACATGATATCACTTAAACAATCTCAAACGCTAAATTATGACTTTTTAAAAAGCTATGAGTAAAATGGTCAACTTCATTAGTATTACTCAATTCTAAGTTATAAAAATCGACTATATCATGTTCAAAATAAGGTCCTGCGTGCCAAGTTGCAAGATTTAATTTGATGAAACAATTTCCGGGAATATGAAAAGCGGCAATATCCTGTAAATCCGGTTCTTTTATGTGATTATTAGCCGGACAAACTGCGATAAACCAATCTTTTCCAGCTAAAGAACCCAAGCATTGCGTGCATTTTTCGTGACGGGTAATGTTATGAAATTTGCGTCCGCGATGCTGTAATTGCATAATGTAAAATCTTGGGATGCCGTTATTTAGTACTAATTGAGCATCTTCTATATCAAAGGTTTTACCATCTTTATTAGGGAAAATAACTTGTCCGTAAGGTTGAAAGTTTTCTGAAGTTATATTTTTTGCTGGTAATTGTTTTACTGTTGAAGTATTCATAATTCAATCAATCAAACATCTTTTATGGATAACCGAAACCTGTGTAGAGACGTTACACTGTAACGTCTCAAAATCTAAATCTATACCCGGATTGTGCAAAGCCAATCTGTTGGTAACAAAATTATATCCTTTTTTAACGCAAAGGAACGCAAAGGAAGGCGCAGAGGAACGCAGGGTTTTTATTAGGTTCAACCTGCGAGTGAGGATGAGTAAACAATTATTAATTATTCATCAGTGATTCAAGGTTGAGAAAACCACTTTGAATTAAGTACATTGAATAGGTAGTAAATAATTCTGCATTGATGGATGCACAAGCTACACCGCTTCCAGCAAGAGCGTTTAAAGTTGCTTCACAGCTAATGGTTGGTCTGTTGGATTGTAAGTATAAATCGGGTATGGTGAGTTGTCGTTCTGACCAACGTTCGAGTAAAAATGGACGCAGGGTATATAAGGGATTTTCCGCAGATGTAACCTTGTTAATTAACTGGTTTTGCCATTCTTCGTAAGGAATCATTTTGATGGGGAAACCGAAAGAATTCAACCATTCAACTAGTTTACTTAAAGGTGCGGGTTCTGGATGTTGGAGATGGAAGGCTTTTCCGAGGGATTCTTCTTGTCTGGATAAATGCGCGATCGCTTTACTTACATAGTCAACGGGTGACATATCGAGCATATAATCGACTTCTGGAAAGGCTCCCATCTGAAGACAGCCTTTAGTCATTAAGTTTACAAAATCGTCCGTATTGCCAACGCCGGTTTGGCTGTGTCCAGAAATTAAAGGTGGTCGGTAAATGGTGATGGGAAGTCCTCTTTGAGAGGCTATTTTAACTAGTTTTTCTGCTACCCATTTTGTTTGAGAATATCCTAAGAAAATACCTTCCCAATGGTCAAAGCTATCGTTTTCTGTTACTACTTGACCTGCGTAGTAAGGTGATTCAAATACTGCGACACTGGAGACGTAATGGAGGGGTTTAACTTTGATTTTGCAAGCTAAACGGATAATTTCTTGGGTTCCCAAAACGTTGGCTGTTTTCAGTGCTGAGTAGGGAAATACATAGTTAAGCATTGCAGCACTGTGATAGATGGCATCGATGTTTGTTGCCAGCATTTCAAAGCCTTCAGTGCTTATACCTAACTGTGGTTGGGATAAATCACCAACTATGGGAATAATCCGAGGACTAAATTCTTCGTTCCAAATTGCATAGCTTTGTAAATTTTTTTTCAGTTTTTCTTTACCGGATGTTGCATCTGTTGCACGTACCAAGCAGTAGATATCTGCATCTGTCTGCTGTAAAAGTTCATGAATTAAAAATGCACCTAAAAAGCCGGTACCCCCGGTTAAAAAGATATTTTGGGGATTGGGATTAAATTTAAAAGAAGTTGATCCAGGATGGATAGTTTGATCGAGAACAGCTTCTGCGGCTAAATTAGGAGTGCTATGAGTATCAATTAATGGTTTGGTGGTTTGCTGAGATTCTTCGGCTTCTTCGGCTAAACGTTCCGCAAGTGCTTCAATTGTCGGATAATGCCAAAGCAACATCGGAGATAATTCAAATCCCAGCATTTTCTGTAATTTGGTAATCATTACCATTGCTTGGGTTGAGTCTAAACCGTAACTATCTAACGGTTGAGTTACGTCGATTTCTTCGGTTGAGATATGAAGTAATTCAGCGAGGTTAGATAATAACCATGTTTGAATTTCTGTAGCGTTAATAGATTGTTTTGTATTCATTATATTTAGATTTGCGATTATGTAAATTGTATTTTCTGGGGGGGTAAGAAGTCGGGTTTTTACGACGATTGTCTTGGGTGACAAATAATTCAGATAAAAACCCGACTTCTATTTATAGCGGTTTTCACTTGGGTGCAATACAAATTTTACGTCACCCCGCTCTCCGGGCACGCCTCTCCTTAGCAAGGAGAGGGGAAGGGGGTGAGGTTTTAGTGTATTGGACTCAACTGAAATTTGCTATATATTGTCGTGGGGGGGTAAGTAATTGAGTTTTTCAAACAAAAACCCGACTTCTTGATTAAGGAAGTTTTTTACACCTCCAATGTAGACTTAACTGGATGATAGTGAGAATAGAAGTTAGGAAATTGTAGCCCTTGCATTTTTAAGCTTTGAATGCGATATAAATAAGATGTTCCTATCATTAATTGGTTTGCAATATCAACTACTCGCCGATTATTTGGTTCTGATAAATAAGAACCGCGCACCCAATCATTAAAACTACCCATTGCTGGTCCACACCATACTTGATAATCGACTTCTCTACCTTTTTCACCGGCATTAGACCATCTCGAAGATAATCCTAAATACCAACGAAATATCAAAGCCATTTTATATTTAGAATTTTTGCCGCTTTAGTAAGTTTATGGGGGTTATTTTGTGATTGATAAGCGACAGTTTCTTGCCAAATTTCAGCGATACTTTTACGGAAAATTTGGGTTTCTAATTTATCTTTTTCCGCAGCCGGAAGTTCGTCAAGGGAATTATAATTTCGATAGATTTCATATAGTCTTTGTGCTTTGAGAGGAAACATAGTTCCACGTTTGAGAACTTGTAGTTTTACTCCCATTTCAAACATATCAGCCGCTGGTGCCATCATCACATCAGCAATGTCAGCTTGTGCTAATAATCTTTTGGTATGAGTAGAAGTTGCGGCTTCTAAACAAGATTGATTAATTGAACCTGTAACCACATATGCAGCACCCATCATAAAAGCAGCTAAAGCTGATTGAGGAGTAGAAATTCCTCCTGCTACTCCGACTCTGATGGGTTTTTCATAACAATATTGTGCCTGGATTTCGTCTTTTAAAGCAATAATAGAAGGTAAGATGCAAACTAAAGGACGATTATCTGTATGACCTCCAGAATCGGCTTCTACTGTAATATCATCTGCAATGGGAATTTGTGCTGCAAGAGTTGCTTGTAATTCGGTAATTAAGCCTTTGTCAACCAGTTCTTTGAGCATTTTTAACGGTGCTGGTTGCATAAATTTGCTCGCAACTTCTCGACGAGAAATTTTGGCAATTACTTTATTATTGATTTGAATTTTGTTAGCTGAATTTAAAGTTAATCCAGCCGCACGATAATAGATAATATTAGGAGTTAAGTCTAAGAATGCCGAAGCTTCTATAGTTTCTACTCCATATTTTAAGTATAAATCTACAGCACCTCTTTCAATTTCTGGTTCGTTGGGGCTGTGAATTAAATTGAAAGCATAAGGTCCTTCAGGTAAAGATGCTTGAATGATTTTAATTGCTTCTTCTAAGCGAGCTAAACTTAAACCACCGGCACCAAAGGAACTTAAAATACGCTCTTTACCAAGTGCAATTACCATTTCTTCTGAAGCTATACCCCCAGCCATTGCTCCAGTTGCATAAGCATATTTTACATTATGAAAAGTCAGAAAATTGGGGTCTCCGAAGCTTTTGGTAAAAACAGGTGGAGTTGCAATTAATAATTCTATTTCTGCTGGTTGACTATTATCCAGAGGACAATAACCATAATTAGTTAAACCAATTCTGTCTTCTACTTTAACGATGTAACAAGGTTTATCGATTTCCAGCAATTGTTGTTTCATTCCATCTGGATCAAAAGAAATACAGCTTACTGAACCTTTCCAAACTCGATTTCTAGTGGAAGTAGACCCATGAAATATTAGTCCATTGTTTTCTTTATTTTGCACGTTTTTCAGTTATCAATAAACAATAGGTTAGCAGGGAAAATTATCATTGAGACAAGGCAAAAGGGAACAGGCAATAGGGTTTAGGATTGATTTACGTATAGCGCTATTTTTTGTCCCGACCTATTTATGAGTTTTTATATATCTGGCGATGTTTGTATCAATTATCAATGAACAACTACTCCCTTTTTACTGCATAATTACTAATCTCTCTTTATCTCTTTTCTTTGCGCTCTCTGCGTCTATAAGGGTTTTTATTCCAGTAATTATAGTAGTATTGCTCATTGATAAATGATAATTTTTAACTATTAAACAACTGTTCAGCGCAAGCAATTTGTAGCTCAATTATTTCGCTCAGTTGTTGACTAAATTCTTGGCGGGATTGTAAAAAGTTAGCATGAGTTTTATGAACCATTAAGTTGTTGGCGTTTACTTTTTGATATTGAGATTGTCTATTACTAGATAAACTAACGGTTGAAGCTAATTTTTCTGTAACTGTAGATGCATAGGAAGTAATGTTCGCTGCAAGATTGGGAATTTTTGTTTTATTTTCTATGGTTGGTACGACGGCTTTTTTAATGGGATTTACTTCAGGTTTTTCTGGCTGAAATTTGGGAATTATTTTCTCAGGTAAATCCATTTCGACAGGTGGAAATATTGTTTGATTATTTTCTCCAAAATCTAATTTTTTATTTTTTTGAATCGGTTCTTGGTTAACTTCTACTTGATTTTGAAACAATTTTTTGTTCTCTGCTGTCAAAATATTTTCGCTAAAACTGTCACCTCCCAACATAACTTTTTTATGACTATGTTTACCTTGTTTACTAGTTTTTTCTACAGTGGAATATAACGGTGATAAATCCAAAGAAACTTGATGACTAACTAACTTTGCTAATGCTTTGACAATGCTACTATGGTCATCTACACCTCTTCGATTCAGAGAAATTGTCATATGTTCTTGATCGCTTAAATTTTTATCAATCCATCGAGAACAAACACTACCAGCCCCCGTTTCAATAAATATTTTTGCACCATCGTTATACAGTCGATTAACTAACCTGGTAAAATCAAGTTCTTTGCAAAGTCCTGTAGCGATACCTTCTGCAATCTCTTTAGTTTCTAACTTTATTGGTGCATATTCAGAAGCAGAATAGAGTGTGATTTCTTGCTGGTTTTCTTGGACTGGTAAAGTATTTACTTTGGCAATTTCTTCATGTTCTGAAGCCATCGCTTCGCAATGAATTACATGATCAAAAGGTGCGCGAAATGCATTACAACCCAATTTTTCAATTACTCTTTCACAAGCAACGGGTTCACCTGCAATTACTACTTCTTCTGGTGTATTAATTTGAGTTAAGTAAACTCGGTTTTCTCCGACAATACTTTCTCTAACTTGAGATGGTGTTGCGATGAGAACGTAATTACACCAAAAGTTATTATCCGGAGACTCTTGTACAGGTGGTAATTGCCAAAATTCGCGAACGGCATTTTTTGCACCTGATAATCTGTCTCCAAATAGGCTAGATGAATTTAAAGCATTGCTCATCTGACCAAATTGATTCCATACTCCCACAGCAGACATCATACTAACTTCACCTAAGCTGTAACCAAAGGCGAATTTCGGTTTGACTTGGAAATCATCTCGAAGAATATTAGAAAGCAGTCTTGCAATAACTATTTCATTTTCAAACATCGCTGCTGAATCATCTAGCAGTTGTTGTTCAAGTGTTTCTAATTGTCTGTTTGATAATTTATTCAAACTTCTAGGATATACTAACCCCTCGACATGATGAACGCGATTGTCTAAATTTTGTAGGATGATGTCATCGTGTACTTTCGGAAACAAACGGAAAAGATTTCTACCGATACCGAGATAAGAATTGACCGCAGCAGGATAGATAAATGCAACTTCTCCTGTTTTACCCAGCGGTTTAGCTGTAAAATAACTGCCTAGTGGTGTTTGCCATTCTTCACCGCGTTCAAATGCGTGATTTACACCTTTGATGGCTGCTTCACTTTCTTTAACTAATTCTTTGGCATTACGCGCCACAATGGCTAAAGTATAGCTTGCTTGACTACGTTTTTGATAATTAGCAAAAGTCATGCTCGCAGCTTTTTTCAGGGAAGTTCCGCTATCCACTACATTTTGTAAATTGTCAATTGCTGTAGTAAATCATTACGATTATTAGCTGCGATCGCAAACAGATGAAGAGGCATTTGTGCCTAAAATCTGACTGCTACGGTCTTGCTGATTTGGTTCTTCTGATATGATTAAATGAG
>JAAUSO010000215.1 GCA_012033205.1 Richelia sp. SL_2_1
TTCTGAGTTGGATGAAACGGTAGAAATCCGGCTCAAGATATAGAATTTGTCATGTCTCACTCTGACAATGTTGAGGCTCAAGGTTTTGTACAACATTTAAAGTTACCGCATTATATCGATTTTCAAGCAGAGTTGAATCTGGTGCGAAAGATACGTCAGGATGCATTGAAGAATAAACAAGATAAAAATATTATCGATAAATCCTCTGAAAAAGATTCTGTTTGTCAAGACTCTCAGGTTACAAAAAACATGGATATTTCGGAAAATGTTTTATCGACTATTGAATCAGCAAAATGATTTCAGGTTTGAATCATATTACTCGATCAAAAAAATAATATACATAAACTCATATCTTGCCCATAGAAACCTATTGTTAAAATAATTACGAATTGTTTGACTTTGTTTTTTACCCCCCTGGAACTGCAAGTCCCAGTCTGATAGCAGAAGTCCATTAAAATGGACTAAAAATATTACAGCTTTAGGTGAGTTATATTTATATTTATATTTATATTTATATTTATTTAGCTAATTATGCGGCTCTGTGCAAAATATAAGTTAACTCCTAATTCCGGTACAGACGTAGCAATACGCCCCGTCTCTACAATTCCTAATTCCTAACTCTTAACTCCTAACTCCTAACTCCTAACTCTTATAATGTATGACAGATTACCAACAAAATTTAGATTGTGAAAGTGGTTTTAATTTTGCTTATTTAGATGAGCAAACTAAACGTTCAATTCGTCGTGCTTTATTGAAAGCTGTTGCAATTCCGGGACATCAAATACCCTTCTCTTCTCGTGAAATGCCGATGTCTTACGGTTGGGGAACGGGTGGAATACAAATTACGGCTTCGATAATTGGTAAAAATGATGTACTAAAAGTAATCGATCAAGGTGCTGATGATACTACTAATGCGGTTAATATTCGCCGATTTTTCCAAAAAGTTTGCGGGATAGAAACAACTGAAAAAACTAGTAATGCAACTCTCATTCAAACTCGTCATCGCATTCCTGAGACTCCATTAAAAGAAGGACAAATTATCGTTTACCAAGTACCGATTCCTGAACCTTTACGCTGGTTAGAAGCTTCGGAAGTTGAAACTTCTAAAATGCACGCTTTGGAGGATTACGGTTCGATGTACGTCAAGCTTTACGAAGACATCACTAATTACGGACATATATCTACTTCTTATGACTATCCGGTAATGGTACACAATCATTATTTAATGAGTCCGAGTCCGATTCCCCGTTTTGATAATCCTAAAATGCATATGAACCCCGCACTTCAATTATTTGGTGCAGGAAGAGAAAAGCGTATTTATGCAATTCCTCCTTATACAAAGGTTAAAAGTCTGGATTTTGAAGATTATCCTTTTACAGTTGAAAAATGGGATAAAGTTTGTGAATTTTGCGGTTCAAAAGACAGTTATTTAGATGAAGTATTAATTGACAATGAAGGTGGAAGAATCTGGATATGTTCTGATACAGATTATTGTAATCAGCATAGAATTTTGGAAAATGGGAAAACAAATAAAGATATTAAAATCTAACTTTAACTTCAACAACCAACCACTATTAACTAACTACTATCAATTAACTAATAACCACTATCACTTAATTAATGAATCCTCTTTTAAAAGTCAATCAACTTAATAAATATTACGGTAATATTCAAGCTTGCAATGATATTTCTTTTGAACTTTTTCCCGGTCAAGTATTGGGAATTGTTGGGGAATCTGGTTCCGGTAAGTCTACTTTATTAAGTGCAATTGCTGGTAATTTACCGATTGACCATGGTGATGTTACGTATATTAATAGTAGCGGTAATGGCTTAGAAATTTTCCGTATTTCTGAGGCTAAACGCCGCGCTTTGATGCGAACCGAATGGGGTTTTGTACGGCAAAATCCCCGCGATGGCTTGCGGATGAACGTGAGTGCTGGAGCAAATATCGGCGAGCGTTTACTAGATGTTGGGGTGCGACATTACGGTAACATTCGCGAAGAAGCAGCGCGATGGTTGCAAGAGGTTGAAATTGACCCGGTGCGGATAGATGATTTACCTACGATTTTTTCGGGAGGGATGCAGCAGAGGTTGCAATTAGCTCGTGTGTTAGTTTCGCGACCTCGGTTAATTTTGATGGACGAACCCACCGGAGGTTTAGACGTATCAGTGCAAGCAAAGCTGTTGGATTTATTGCGATCGCTAGTTCGTTCTCTGGGATTAAGTGTAATTTTAGTAACTCATGATATCGGTGTTATCCGTTTATTAGCCCATCGTTTATTAGTAATGCAAAAAGGACGAGTTGTGGAATCGGGTTTAACTGACCAGGTACTTGATGATCCACAGCATCCTTATACGCAGCTTTTAGTTAGTGCAGCGTTAACACCGTAATTAAAGGTCAAAGGTCAAAGGTTAAAGGTTAAAGGTCAAAAATTCCGGTGGTAGTAACTCTTAACTCATAACTGATAACTCCTAACTCCGGTACAGACGTAACGCCCGGCTACGTCTCTACAACAAACTCCGGTGGTACTAACTCTTAACTCCTATTATGATGACACAAAATTTAGTATCAACTAACAACCAACAACTAACAACTAACATTTCTTATAATGTAGTTTTGCAGGCAGAAAATATCTGTAAAAGCTTTACTCTTCACAATCAAGGTGGAATTAATTTTCCGGTTATTGAAGATATCTCCTTTAACTTAAAAGCGGGTGAATGTGTTGCTTTAGCTGGTGAATCTGGGACGGGAAAATCAACTTTTATGCGCTGTCTATATGCTAATTATCGAGTTAATAGTGGTGCTGTTTGGGTGAAGCATGAAGGGGAATGGGTTAATTTATGTAAGTTAGAATCTTATGAATTAATAACAGTACGTCAGAAAACTATTGGATATGTTAGTCAATTTTTAAGAGTAATTCCTAGGGTTCCAGCTATTGATGTGGCTATTGAACCTTTGTTAGAATTGGGAGTAGATAAAAAAGTTGCTCACGAAAAAATATGTGAATTATTTACTCGGTTGAATTTACCTCAACATCTTTGGAATCTTTCTCCAACAAATTTTTCTGGAGGTGAAAAGCAGCGGGTTAATATTGCTCGCGCACTTGCGGTAGATTATCCAATTTTATTATTAGATGAACCAACTTCGGCGTTAGATGCTACTAATAGTCAAGTGGTTATTGAACTTTTACAAGAACGTAAAAAAGATGGTTGTGCAATGGTGGGAATTTTTCATGACGAAGAAGTTCGTTCCCAACTTTGCGATGGCGAGTTAAAAGTTAAAGACAGTTGACAGTTGTTAATTACAAACCTTTGAGCTTTAATACAATATCCGATATAGAATCCAACATCTAAAATCTAAAATCTAAAATCCAAAATCCTCTGATGGAACAAATTTACACTAATTATCGGCTGCAACTCCCAAATGAAGAAGTTTTGGGAACGCTTATTGTAAAAAACGGTATGATTCGTGATATTCAACCGGGAATTTCCTCACAAGGAAACGATGGTGGGGGAGATTATTTAATACCGGGATTGATTGAATTACATACTGATAATCTAGAAAAATGTATGTCTCCTCGTCCGGGTATTAAGTGGCCTCTGGAAGCGGCTGCGGTGTATCATGATAGGGATTTAGCAAGTGCTGGAGTAACTACTGTATGTGATGCTATCGCCCTTGGTGATGCTGCTGCTGGTTCACCTCGCTTGACTGAATTTTCACCCATGATTGATGTGATTTGTCAAGGGCAAGCAACGGGACGTTTTTGTGTTGAACATTTGCTGCATCTGCGTTGTGAATTATCTTTTGAAAAAGTTTATGAAGTGACGGAAAGATATGCTGATAATCCTTTGCTATCACTTATTTCTTTAATGGATCATACACCCGGTCAGCGTCAGTTTGTGCGGATTGAGAAGTTTAAGGAATATTACATGGGTAAGCATGGAATAACTTCAGCACAAATGGAAGAATTTATCAAGTTGCGTCAGATAGAACAGCAAAAATATGCACCGAAAAACCGTAAAGCATTGGTTGCTTTGAGTCATGCTAAAGGTATAACTCTTGCAACTCACGATGATGCAACTATCGAACACGTACAAGAAGCGATTGAAAATAAAGCTGTAATTGCAGAGTTTCCTACGACTTTGGAAGCGGCAAAGGCTTCTCATGATGCAGGGTTACAGGTTTTAATGGGTGCGCCAAATTTAGTTTTGGGTGGTTCTCATTCGGGTAATGTTTCTGCAATGGAATTGATTTTACAAGATTTAGTAGACGTGATTTCTTCTGATTACGTACCTCAAAGTTTACTGCAATCAATCTTTATTATTGCGAATAAAACTGGTAAACCTATTTATGAAACCATGCGGTTAGTTAATAGCAATCCTGCAAAAGCAATTGATTTATTTCATGATAGGGGTAGTTTAGAAATTGGTAAACGCGCCGATTTTATTACAGTCCACGATGATGGAATAGTACCACGTTTAACTTCAACTGTTTGTCAGGGAAAAAGAGTAGCATAAAGGTTAATCACGGATTGAAATGGATGGAGCGGATTTCACAGATTTAATTACCCATTACCAATTACCAATTACCCATTACCCATCTCGTCAAGAATCCTTAAACTGAATTCCAACTATTGAATTTTTCCCTGGCTTTGTTTTGGCAATTTTTAACGCTAAATATGTCTCAGTAAGAGAACTACCATATCCAATAGAACAAGTTAATTCTTTGGTACAATCCAAAATCTAGGGAGACGTTGCAAAACACCCCGTCTCTACATTAATTAACTATAGAAACCCAACTTTCCTCAATCCAAAATCTAAAATTTCCCTACCTGCTTCAACTCTAACCCTCGCTCAAATATCTCATCAATAGCCAACATTTCTCCATCAATAGTCATAAATTTATGGTCTTTAGTAGCCTTAATTATCGAACCATCTTCTAATTCATATTCAAATAGTTCTTGTAATCCCCGATTATGCCATTGTGCTATCGGTTGACTATAAATATTTCCGTTTTTATCAACGCTGAAAACTGAACATTCAATTCTTTCTTCAACTATTTTACCTATCGGCATCAAGCCATATTCTACAGTTAAAATTTCAGTGTCGTAACTCAAACAATATTCGGCAAATTTAATCATTTGGTCAAATAATGCTTCAGCAACTTGTTTATTAACTCCATTTTTTGCCGAACCATCAATGAAAATTTCACGATGTTTCTGCATTTCTGAAACTTTCTTTTTACCCATAGCACGACGTAGCAAATCGGCTTGTCCGAGGGAATAACCAGCCATGTCTTGAGCAATTTTCATGATTTGCTCTTGATAAACCATAATTCCATAGGTTTCATCAAGAATTGGTTCTAAAATATTCGCTTCGTATTCAATTTTTTCTCTACCATGTTTTCTATCAATAAAGTGAGGAATTAATCCTGCATCTAATGGTCCTGGTCGATAAAGCGCTAAAATTGAGGAAATATCTTCTATATTTGAAGGTTTCAAATCTCTCACAATTTGTCGCATTCCCGAAGATTCTAATTGAAATATTCCTTCTAATTCTCCCGCTTCTAATAATTCATAAGTCTTTCTAACATCGTGAGGAAATTTAGCTGTTTCTCCACCTTTAGCGAAAACTTTTTGAGCTTTTCTTTCATAAGCGGTAATATCATAGGGGTCTATTCTTCTACCAATTTTCTTTTCTATTAAATCAATAGTTTTATCAATCATGGTGAGGTTTCTTAAACCCAAAAAGTCCATTTTTAATAAACCCATTGATTCCAAATCTTCCATGTAATATTGAGTAATTACAGAACCATCATTATTCCTTTGTAACGGCACAATTTCATCTAAAGGTTCCGCAGAAATTACCACACCCGCAGCATGAACCCCGAAGGTTTTGTTAGTTCCTTCAATGCGTATTGCCATATCTATCCAATGTTTCACCGCTGGATCATTATCATATCTTTCTTTAAATTCCGGTTCGGGAGTATCATCAGCAATCATTTTCTGCAACTTAGCCGGTTTACCCCTAGCTACAGGAATCAATTTCGCCATTTTATCGGCTTCCCCGTAAGGAATATCTAATACCCTTGCAACATCTTTTAACACCGCTTTAGAAGTTAATCGGTTAAAAGTAATGATTTGAGCAACCTTATCTTCCCCATATTGACTAGTTACATAATCAATAACTTTATCGCGGCTTTCTATACAGAAATCTGTATCAATATCAGGCATGGATTTTCTTTCTGGGTTCAAGAAACGCTCGAATAATAATCCATGATGTACCGGGTCAATGTTAGTAATTCCCATAGAATATGCTACCAAAGAACCCGCCGCCGAACCTCTTCCTGGTCCCACAGGAATTTTATTGTCACGAGCAAATTTAATATAGTCCCACACAACTAAAAAGTATGTAGAAAATCCCATTCTCTGAATCATTTCTAATTCATATTCCAGCCTTTCTTTATATGAATTATCTATTTCACTACGGGATTTACGATTTAACTTTTGTAAAAGCCCTTGCCAAGTAACTTCTTCTACATAAGTATCGGCACTATGACCTGATGGTATAGGAAAATGAGGAATTCTAGGAGAACCTAAAAGATCATAAGGTTCGATTTTTTCGGCAACTTCTACTGTATTTGTAATGGCTTCTTCTATGATATCTTCTGGTAAATGGTCGCGGAATAATTGCTTCATTTCTTCAGCAGATTTGAGATATTCCGTACCGCTGTAACGCATTCTTTTATCTTCAAAAATCTTCTTCCCAGTTTGAATGCACAGCAACGCATCGTGAGCTTCTACATCGTTACAAGAAATATAATGAGAGTCATTTGTGGCAATTATTTTTATTCCTAATTCTCGCGCAATTTTGACAATTTCTACATTCACAACTCGGTCTTCTTGAGAACCATGGTCTTGAATTTCTAAATAATAATCATCACCAAATATATCTTGATACCATTTTGCTACTCTTCGTGCTATGTCTGGTCTACCACTGAGAATCGCTTGAGGAACTTCTCCACCCAAACAAGCACTGGTAACAATTAAATCTTCGTGATACTTTTCTAATAACTCCTTATTTATACAAGGACGCGAAAAAATTCCTTTTCCCTGTATACCTTCTAAATGGGATATTGTAGTTAATTTAGTTAAATGTTTATAACCCCGATTATTCTTCGCTAAAACAACCTGATGATAGCGGGGACGGCGTTCCTGTTTCGTGATATCCCCGTTAATAATATACATTTCATTACCGATAATCGGCTGAAAATTCTTACTACGACATATTTTGATTAACTCAACCGCACCATACATCACTCCGTGGTCAGTCAGCGCGATCGCCTTCATTCCTAATTCAATGGCACGATCAATCAAGGCAGGCAACTGAGAGGCACCATCTAGCAAGCTATAGTCGCTATGAATGTGTAAAGGTACAAAGGACATCGCTTCCAATTTCTCCAAGACCGCAGGTGTTATCCAGAGTAACGCACGAATGTAATCTAGACCATATTTTATTCGCGGTCAATATATTAAATTTCTTATTCGTGTTTCAATTTTGACTCAGAAGTCGGGTTTTTAGTCTAAACTCCAGTTATATAAGACAATCATCATAAAAACCCGACTTCTCACCCCTACAGTAGCCTTGGTGCTAATTATTACTTTACATTCCAGAAATAAATGTATTAATAGTTGTACGTTTCCTGAGCAATTTACTTAAAAACATCAAATTAAAGCAACAAAAAAGAATTATTTTTACCCGATGCGTACAAAAAAGCCTCATCCCAAGGATAAGGCATTTGCTAAGGCTACCAGTAAAATTAAATTGTCGGAAACCCAGAAGAAAAAATTAGCCCGTTCAAATAAAAGTTTGTTAACTCGTAACTCATAAATGTTTCCCAAACCACTCCGCAAATCATTGGTTCGAGATAAAATAATCTATCAACTCTATCCACCACTAGAAGATTGTCCCTTAGCATCGCATTCTCTACCCCAACAGCGTTCTAAAAGCTCAATGCGATACACATAAGCGAAGGTATGGGGATTTAATATAAGTTTTTCACTAAACAAGGGTTGATTGAGATAGTGCCACAAAGGAAACTTTAGTTTGTTTTTGTTTTTTTCTGGATACATAACAAGAGCCAATAATTTAAACCGTTGTCACAGTCACAAGCATTTTATTGAAGATGCCACTACTGTTTTAATAGTTAAACCTTACACAATCTATATACAGTTGACCTGCGAACAATTGCTGAAACAGAACAATCTTTTATTCCACAGTCCCACGACATTCATTTATAGCAAAAATTCGATTATTTTGCTGATGTCAAAAATCATCCAAATGTATATTGAGGTACTTTTTTATATTTTGTAAAACATTTGTCAAACAAAATTTTTACAAAACATGGTCAACACTTCATACACTTTATAGGGTATTATTATCCGGATGAATTTATCAAACCTGACTTGGATAACCAAAACTTTCTCATGTGAAGCCAGAAAACGGGTTTATGCAGCGTCAGTTTTTATAAAAATACCTTCTCCACTAGTTTGGAGAAGGTTAGGTTAAGCTCTGTTAACAGTTATCAGCGATGGGACGAGGGTATGTCTTATTGATCAGAGAATTCTTCGTTATTAATAATGATTTCCTGCTTTACGACGGTGAATCGCAGTCACTGTATCCGGTTGCAGCAATTTCCCATTATCAACTGTTGCATAAATTACCCAGTGGTCGCCGCATTCCATGCGTTTACTTGCAGAACATTCTAAATAGGCTGTAGCATCGGTGAGGATGATACCACCATTATCTGCTGATGCTGTGGGAAAGTTGTTAAAACGGTCTTCTCCGGGAGCAAAAGATTTACGGAAGTGCTTCACATAATCTTGTTGATTGCCTTCACCGATAATATTTAAAACAAACTTACTTCCAGGATACAGCAGGTTTTCCACCGCTCTATCCTTGGCGATCGCCAAGCTAATTCCTGGTGGATCAAAAGTGGCTTGTGAAACCCACGCAGTAGACAACCAGAATTAGTGATTGTAAATTAAGTAGAAGAACTTATTCAGATACCATATCATGGCTAAAGTAATATGGGCTTACTGTCGCGTCTCAACAAAAGAACAAGCGTACTCTGTAGAAGAATCGTTGAGTACTCAAATTAATCGCTGTCGTCTTTATGGTGCGTCTCGAACTTACTTCGATATCGATAAAAGAACGAAAGACATCAGACCCGGTTTAAAGCAGTTGTTGGAAGATATCGAAAGTTTGAAACCGGGTGACGTTGATCAACTCGTTTTTACTAGATTGGATCGAGTCGCCGCATCACCCGTAACGTTTTACACTCTTCTAGCGACACTGAGAAAAAAGAAGATAAAACCAGTGGCGATGGATGATTCCCTTGATTTAGAAAGCGTTGGTGGGGAGTTGTCGGCTGATATTAGGTTAGCAGTGAGTAAACATGAGATTCAAATGCTGGGTTTACGAATTAGTAAATCACTAGAGTATCGCCGTTCCCAAGGTATACCTCACCCGAAAATGCCATTCGGTTACGTCCTTTTAGATGATGATTACGCATTCGATTACACACCCGTCCTTTGTCATCTCGAAGATAAATGCGAATACTCAGTTCACGATATAGTCACAACGGTTTTCAAAGCATTTAGCGAAACTCATAGTATTCGTGGGACATCTCATTGGGTAACTAATTACTTCGGGTTGTACCAGGGGTGGAACGCAACAAACAACGTCAATCTCACATAGTCGAAGGTAACGCTGAGATCAAGTTACCAATAAAACAAAATATAGGGAAACGATTTCCACATTGTACGCTTAGATTTTCATCAACTATGATTTCCTATATGCTCAAGAACCTGGCATACGCAGGGAACCCAGATACTAGATTTGAACACGATAAACCTTATATATCCCATATTCAATATCAGAAAAACCAAGAAATAATCAAGAAAAATAAGTGTAATCCTAAGAGCGATCGCACTCGTAATCAAAATGAATACTCAGGTAAAATAAGGTGCGCTATATGTGATGGCACAGTCTCAAGAACGTTTCAACCCGGTAGAAAACAACCATATTACTTTTGTCGCGCTGCTAAAGTTGATGGACACTGTACCAATAAAAAATTCATAGCGAAGTCAAATTTAGAGAAACAAGTCGTGAACCAATTAAGAGATGGTGCTGTAACTTTAGCTAAACGAACGCTAACTTTTCAAAAACGAGAAGATATTTCTGAGACATCGGAAGTTAAAAAATTAAAATCTCAAATAAACGCACTAAAACAAATCACACCCTCTAGTGTTGAAATAGAAGATGTAATTAAGAGTCTTCAAATTAAACTAGAAAGGGAGTTGGTAAAACTATAGAAGTTAAATCGGATAACGATACTTTACTTCGCGATTTTATTAG